>WGBJ01000540.1 GCA_015494385.1 Marinosulfonomonas sp. | reverse complement strand
TCTCCGAGGCGCCAAAACCCGTGGCCCGCCCCGATGCGCAAGCCATCGTGCAGCCCGTTGCCGAAGCACCCGCGACCCAGCAGCCACCCAAATACCCCACCGCCGACACTGCACAAATCGTCACGCCGACACCGCAACCTGCCGCCCCCGCGCCTGCAACCAAACCTGCCGCCAATCTGGAAAACCGCTTGAAAGAGGCCCGTCAGGCCTATTGGAACCGCGACATGGCCGGTGCCGAGGCCCGCTACAAAGGGTTGGTTAACGATTTTCCCGACAACGCCGACATCAAGGGCGAGCTGGGCAACCTCTACTACGCCCAGCGCCGCAACGCCGAGGCGGCGGAAATGTACCATCAGGCCGGTGTGCAACTGATCAAAGATGGCAACACCCAGCAGGTGATGCTATTGATTGGCGTATTGCAGGCCATCGCGCCCGCCAAAGCCACTGATTTGCGCCAGCGCCTTTCCCAGTAACGCCGACAACCGGAACATAGTGACATGAGCACCTTTCTGAAATCCCGCCTCGCCCGTCTGGAAAGCCATCTAAAGGCCGAAAACCCCGCGCTGCTCGAGGTGCTGCCGACCTATTACAAATTCGACAAGCTGCTTTACAAAACCGGCCTGCTGGATCGGGAAACATCGCTGGCCTCGCGGATCTCGTGGTGGCCGCTGATTTCGGTGCTGGGCACGTTTTCGTCAGGCAAATCGACCTTTATCAATGCCTACGTCGGGGATGATCTGCAAAGCACCGGCAATCAGGCGGTGGATGACAAATTCACCGTGATCTGTCACCGCTCGGCCAGTGGTGGCGGCAACCAGACCCTGCCCGGTTCCGCCCTTGATGCCGACCCGCGTTTTCCCTTCTATCGCATCAGTCACGAGATCGAAAAAGTGGCCCAGGGCGAAGGCAAACACATCGAAAGCTATCTGCAATTGCGCACCACCGACAAGGAAGCGATCCGTGGCAAGATCATCATCGACAGCCCCGGATTTGACGCCGATGACCAGCGCACATCAACCCTGCGGATCACCGACCACATCCTTGATCTGTCCGATCTGGTGCTGGTGTTCTTTGACGCCCGCCACCCCGAACCGGGCGCGATGCAGGACACGCTGGAACATCTGGTGGCCCGCACGGTGTCACGCACGGATGCCTCGAAATTCCTGTATGTGCTGAACCAGATCGACACGGCCGCCAAAGACGACAACCCCGAAGAAGTGGTCGGCGCATGGCAACGCGCCATCGCGCAGGCCGGTCTGACGGCGGGGCAGTTTTACACCATCTATAACGAAAAGGCCGCCAGCCCGATCGAGGACAAGGCCCTGCGCGAACGCTTCCGCGCCAAACGCGACACCGATCTGGCCAAGATCAAAGAGCGCATGGACGAAGTGGAGCTGCAGCGCAATTACCGCATCGTTTCGGTGCTGGAAACCGTGGCGAACGAACTGGAGCATGACGTGCTGCCCAAACTGCGCACCGCCAAGGCAAAATGGCGCCGTGGTGTGCTGATTGGCGACGGCATTGCACTGGGCGCGCTGGTGGCTGCGGCCATCGGGGCGGCGGTTTACTTCAAGTGGATGCCGTCTATGGAAATGTTCACCTTCGCTTGGATCAAAGCCAACTGGATCGACGCAACTGTTGGCGTGGTGGCCATTGCCATCCTTGCCTTTGCCTTTCATTTCTGGATGCGTGGCTTCGTGGCTAAACGTATCGCCAAACCGCTGTCAGAATCCTACGGGCAGGTTGAACTGAACCTGAAAAATGCCTTCCTGAAAAGCGCCGGGGCCTTCCAGTCGATTTTCCGCGTGGAACCGGCCGGCTGGAGCAAACGCGCCAGCAAGCATCTGCGCACCGTGCGCGAAACCGTGGCCACCCACATCCAGAACCTGAACGACCGCTATGCCGATCCATCCGGCAAAACCGCGATTGCCAAGGACGATCCGGCCAAGGCCGAAAAGACCACTTAGGACCAAGCAAATGTATGCCGAAACATCCCATCAGAACCCCGAAGGCAAATGCGCCGATCTGGCCTTTCGTCTGGCCGTTTACGAGGCCGGCCACGCCCTGACCGCCCGCGCGCTGAACCTGCATATCCTGTCGGTCCGCATGTTGCCCCGCCCGCCTGTCCTGAGCAGCGACAAGACGTTCAACAACAACGACTGGGGGTCCTTCATCGAGGCGCTGGAGATCCGCGTGATCGAATTGTTCGGCGGCCAGATCGCCGAGGAAACCGCCTGTTCCTGCAACACCTGCGGCATCGGCGACATCGCCCGCGTGGATGAACTGTCGCGCCTGATCGCGGGGCTGAAGGGGGAAGAGGACGCCGAAGCGGTGATGTTCGAACTGGAAGACATCGCGCTGAAAATTTTCGCCAAGCCTGAATATAAAGACGCCATCATCCCGATCGCCACCTTTCTGGCCGAACGGGTCGAGGCGGGCGAGGAACTGATCAAAGGCGCCGATCTTGAGGCCGAGCTGGACAAATACGTCCCCCGCGCGCCCAAGGAAACATGGACCAAAAAACTGTTTTCCTTTGGCCGCAAATAGCGTTTGAATACGCGGCATGAACCCGACATATCAATTCCGCCACGCCATCACCCGCAAACCCGCCGCCAGCATCACCCAAGGCTTGCGCGCCATTGATATAGGCACGCCTGATCTGGAACGCATGCAGGCGGCCCATGACGCCTATGTCGCCACCCTTTGCGAAACCGGTGCCGATGTGGTTACCCTGCCACCCCTGCCCGCCTATCCCGACAGTGTTTTCGTCGAGGACACCGCCCTGTGCCTGCCCCAAGGCGCAATCTTGATGCGATCGGGGGCTGCCAGCCGTGCGGGCGAAGTGGACGAAATGGCCCCGACCCTGCGCAATCACTATAAAGAGGTGCGCCAGATCAAAGGCCCGGGCATTATCGAGGGCGGGGATATTCTGGTCACGCCAAAGGAAATACTGGTCGGCCTGTCGGATCGCACAAATCAGGCCGGTGTGGATGAGCTGGCCCGACTGCTGCGCGACTGGGGCTACAAGGTGCGCAGCATCATCGTTCCCGCAGGTGTTTTGCACTTCAAAACCGATTGCTCCCTGCTGGACAGAGAAACCATCCTGTCCACCCCGCGCCTTGCTGCATCGGGGTGTTTTGAGGGCTATAATGTAATCCACACGGCAGACGGGGAAGAAGCGGGCGCCAATGCCATCCGCTTTAACCAATTCGTGATCATGGCCGCCGGTTTTCCAAACACCGCCAAACGCCTGCGTCATGCTGGCTATGAGGTGCGGGAAATCGACAATAGCGAATGTGCCAAACTGGACGGCGGCATGTCCTGCCTGTCGCTACGGTTCTAGCGGCTCGATCAACTCCGGCCCTTGCGCCTTGTTCGAATTCACCGCAACCCCGACCCGATGCTTGTGCAACACCCCGTCAGGGGCTGGCCGCATCAATGTCGCAGCCCCCTTGCCTTCCTCGCCCAGCCACAGCCCCCATTGGTCCGGCGGCAGGATCACCGGCATCCGGTGATGCACCGTCGCCATTTCGTCATTCGCCCCCGTGGTGACAATCGCGCAGGTGTCCAGCGGGGCATCCCCCTTGTCCCAGCGCTGCCAGATACCGGCGAATACCACCGGCGTGCCATCCTCGCGATAGATATACCACGGCAGACGCGCACCGCCCTCGCCCTTGCTCCATTCATAAAAGCCGGTGGCGGGGATCAGGCACCGCCGGTTGCGGCAGGCATCGCGAAAGGCGGGCTTTTCGGCCAGCGTTTCCGCCCGCGCATTGATCAGCAGCGGGCCATCGGTTGGCGTTTTATACCACTGCGGCACAAACCCCCAGCGCATCGAGACCAGCCGCCGCCCTTCGCCGCTGACCACGGCGGACACGTTGTTGGTCGGGCAAATGTTGAAATTCGGGGTCACGGGCAGATTGTTCGCAGGCAGGGCTGCAAACATCTGCGCCATCGCGTCCACCGGCAGGGTCAGGGCAAATCGTCCACACATAGGGTCACTCTAACAGGCCCGTGAAAAATGCAAAACACCCCGCGACTTGCGGCGCGGGGTGTTTCTGTCTGTTATCTGTCCGGCCTAGTTGCCGACAGTTTTGATCCGGCCTTCGACCGAGGCACTCACGCCACCGTTCTTCAGAACATAATCGATCACGTCATTGGCCATCAGATTGCCGTTTGCCGCATCAACCAGCATCCGGCCACCGCCCAATGCGCTGTAACCGTCACCGCCGCCAAGGATGTAATCATTGGTGGCTAGTTTGTAGGTCTTGTTCGGATCCAGATCCTCGCCGCCGACTTTCACCGAAACGATGCGCGAACCGGCCGGGGCGCTGGGGTCATAAACAAAGGTCATGCCCGATACCTGCGGGAAGCGACCGGCGCCCTTTTCAACCTGACTGACGCCGTTTTCCAGCGCGGCCAGAACCTGACTGCCGGGCAGTTCGGTCACAACGGTGACGTTGCCGAACGGCAATTCCGTCAGAATATCGCGACGGGTCAGAACCGTGCCCGCGTCATAGGTGCGATCGCCACGGATACCGCCGCCATTGGCAATGGCAATATCGGCACCGGTTGCATCCCGGATAGCGTCGGCAATCAGGTTGCCCATCGCGGATTCTTCGCCACGCACTACATTGCGACGGGAATCCAGCATCCCTTTGGTCGCGCCGATTTCAACATTCAGGCTGTCGTCCAGCTGCTTTTCAAACGCTTCAACCAGCGCCTGCGATTCAGGATCAGGCTCAACATTGGCCGTGTCGATAAAGCGGAAGCTGGGGGTCCAGCGCACCTTGCGCTTGCCGCGGGATTCCCCGACCGTCACGGTCAGATCGATCGGCGACAGAAACCGCGCGTCGATCGAGGTTTCCACATAGGCCGTGCGCCCGTCATAGGATGTGCCATAGGAATGGTCATCGCCTGACAGGATCACGTCAAATGCGCCGCTGGCAATCAGTTTGCGATCATTGGACATGTCGGTTTGCACCACGCCAATCACCAGATCGGCCCCTTCGGCCCGCGCGGCCTTGGCCGCGGCGACACCGCTTTCAACAGTGGGTGCGAATTTCAGATCTTCCGAGCTTGTCACCTCGGGGGTGGTGTCCTGTGCCACCGGAATCAGGGCAATCTTCAGCCCTTCGATTTCCTTCCACATCACACCGCCAAGGCCCTCGACTGGTGATCCGTCACCATTGGTAATATTGATCGCGGCCCAAGGGTAATTCGAGGCGGCCATTTTCTCCATGAAATTGTCAACGCCGAAGTCGAATTCATGGTTGCCCGGCACTGCAATGTCAAAAGGCACCAGATTGGTCAGTTCAACCGTGTTCTGCCCCTTGTCAAACCCCGACAGGATGGACGGCGACAGCATATCGCCATCAAACACATAGATCGTATTCGGGTTGGCCGCACGTTCGGCCCGGGCCACAGCGTTCAGGCGGGCAAAACCACCGGCATCGCCATCACCGTTGAACTGGTAAATATCGCCAACACCCAGAATGGTGATCTTGATCGGCTCTTCAGCATAGGCCGGTGCCAGTGTGGCTGCTGCAATCGCTGTGCCGCCCAGAATGGCAGCGGTCAGACCGCGAAAGGTGGTTTTGGTACGAGTAAGCATGGGAATCCCCCTGTTGGTTGAACTGATTCACCGCGTATCGTGGCGATGTAGCGACCAAGAGTCAAAGCCTTGACGATTGCGTTTCAAAACGGCATGTCACCCCCATGCAAATTTATAAAATCTTCCTCGGGTCCGAATGGGCCGAACTTGACACAAACGGTGAAACCCTTGGCGCGCCGATTGATCTGGCCGACGGGTTTATCCATTTTTCCACCGCCGCACAGGCCGGCGAAACAGCGGCGAAATATTTTGCCGGTGTGGATGGTCTGATGCTGGTTGCCTTCGAGGCCGACGACATGGGCGACGCGATCAAATGGGAGCCCTCGCGCGGGGGTGATCTGTTTCCGCATCTCTACCGGCCCCTGAAACGTGCCGAAGTGTTGTGGGCCAAACTGCTGCCCTTTGAAAACGGAGCGCATATCTTTCCGGCAGAAATGACATGAAGCTGGTCGAGCGCCTTGGTATTGCGGCCCTGCACCGGCTGGATCCGGAACAGGCGCACGCCCTGTCGCTCAAGGCGCTGAACAGCGGGCTGGTGCCGCTGCCCGGCATCTATACCTCGCCCCGCCTGCGCACCACGGTTGCGGGGTTGAAGCTGCCCAACCCCGTTGGCCTTGCCGCCGGTTTTGACAAAAACGCCGTGGCCCTTGCGCCGCTGTCCCGCGCCGGTTTCGGTTTTCTCGA
>WGBJ01000539.1 GCA_015494385.1 Marinosulfonomonas sp. | reverse complement strand
GGGATTTGTTGCCGTGGATCGACACAGCGGAATAACCCGCCGTTTCCAGCGTGCGTTTCAGCTTTTCCGCGCCGTGTTTGGTGCGCGAGAACACCAGCGACAGACCATCGGGGGATTTGTTCAGGTATTCCTTCAGCAATTCCGTCTTGTTGGACTGCGCGGTGAAATACAGCGACTGGGTGATTTTGTCCGCCGCCTTACCCGGGGTCGAGACCTGAACCTTTTTGGGGTCTTTCAAATAAGCCCCTGCAAGCTCTGCCATCAGTTTGGGCATGGTGGCCGAGAACAGCATGGTCTGGCGGGGGGTGCCCAGCAGGGGTGCGATTTTGCGCAGGGCATGGATAAAGCCCATGTCCAGCATCTGGTCGGCCTCGTCCAGCACCAGAAAGCGGGCTTTATCAAGGAAGATGGCGCGACGATCCAGCAGGTCGATCAAGCGGCCCGGCGTGGCGACAAGGATGTCGGTGCCTTTGGACAGGTTCTGAATCTGGCGGTTGATCGATACGCCGCCCACCACAAGGTTCACCTTAAGATGGGTCTTGCGCACATAGGCACGCAGGTTTTCGGCAATCTGGTTAACCAGTTCGCGGGTGGGCGCAAGGATCAGCGCCTTGGTGTTTTTCGGCGGGGCCTTGTAGCCGTCGCTCATCAGGTTTTCGATCAGTGGCAGGCCGAAAGCGGCGGTTTTGCCGGTGCCGGTCTGGGCAAGGCCCATGATGTCATGGCCGGCCAGTGCCAGCGGGATTGCCTTTTCCTGAATAGGCGACGGGGTTTTATAGCCAGCTTCGTCAACGGCTTTCAGGATGTTGGGCGACAGGCCCAGATCTGCAAATGTGGTCAAGGAATGACCCTTTCATATGTCTTCGGCGGCCCAAAACGGACCTGCCGATGGAATCAGCATGAGGCCCGATTGCGGGCCAACGTCTGAGGTTGCGACCAGTGTGGCCGTCAGAACCCCGCGTGAATGGGAACTTGGTGAAAGGTTATCGCACCTTGGGGCGTCCCGACTGCCAATCAAGGCGGGCTGCTCACGCGGCGACCACTCGGGATGAATGGCATATCGGGGTTGCGGCGGTGAATGTCAACAGGCGAGTGTTGAAACAGAGGGTCGTGCCCGACCCTGGGTGGGCGCCTGCAACAGTTTTTAGTGCGGGGGTAGTGACATATTCCGCAACGATCACTCTGATTGATACGTTGCAAGAGCGCCCTCCCGTGGGGAGGGTCGGGCGCGGCCCGGCGGTGCCGCCGTGCCATGTTGCGCATCTGCGCACCAACTGCCCCTTTCCCCCGCCGCCCGCTTGCGGTATCAGCGCAGCGTTACAAAGAGATTCCCATATAGGAGACCCGTCATGGGCTATAAAATCGCCGTCGTTGGGGCCACCGGTAACGTGGGCCGCGAAATGCTGAATATTCTGGATGAACGTCAGTTCCCCGTGGACGAGCTTGCCGTGCTTGCCTCGCGCCGCTCGCTGGGAACCGAAGTCAGCTTTGGTGATAAAACGCTCAAGACACAGGATCTGGATACGTTCGACTTTTCCGGCTGGGATATTGCGCTGTTTGCTGTTGGCTCGGACGCAACCAAGAAATACGCGCCCGTCGCCGCCAAGGCCGGTTGTCTGGTGATCGATAATTCGTCGCTGTATCGCTATGATCCGGAAATCCCGCTGATCGTTCCCGAGGTGAATGCCGATGCGATCGAGGGTTGCAAAAACAAGATGATCATCGCCAACCCCAACTGTTCGACCGCGCAGATGGTTGTGGCGCTGAAACCGCTGCATGACCGCGCGACGATCAAACGGGTGGTGGTTTCGACCTATCAGTCCGTATCGGGCGCCGGCAAGGAAGCCATTGACGAGCTGTGGGACCAGACCAAGTCGATCTACAATCCGACAGACAACAAGCCGCCCAAGAAATTCACCAAACAGATCGCATTCAACGTGATCCCGCATATTGATGTGTTCATGGACGATGGCAGCACAAAAGAAGAATGGAAAATGGTCGCCGAGACCAAAAAGATCGTGGACAAGGACATCAAGGTGACTGCGACCTGCGTTCGCGTGCCGGTTTTCGTTGGCCACGCCGAATCCGTCAACATCGAGTTCGAGGACCATCTGGACGAGGACGAAGCCCGCGACATCCTGCGCGAATCCCCCGGTATCATGGTGATCGACAAACGCGAGGACGGCGGTTACGTCACGCCGGTGGAATGTGTGGGCGATTACGCCACCTTCATTTCGCGCATCCGTCAGGACAGCACGATTGATAACGGGCTGAACCTATGGTGCGTGTCGGACAACCTGCGCAAGGGTGCCGCGCTGAACGCGGTGCAGATTGCCGAGGTTTATGTGAACCGGATCCTAAGCAAACGCTGATTTTGCGGATATTGCAGAATTAATATCGGGGCTTGGCGGATAATCTCTGCCTGGCCCTTTTTGGTTTCGAATCACAACCCATCCCGCACGCACCCGTCATTTTGCAAAAATGACAGCGCCCGACCTCCCCATGGAGGGCGCTTTGCGGCGTTGCAATCAAGGGATATGTTTAGGTATTCAGCGAGCTTCCATATGCGAAACCCGACGCACCCGGCGCCCACCAGGTCGGGCGCTATCATTTTCGCGCATGACGAGTTTTTTCATAGGGTTCACCAAGGATTATAGGATAAGATACGTCAAAGAATTATAACCGACTATTTAAACCTAACAAACAGGTGCTTTCATGCGTAACCTTCTTCTGGGTCTTTCTGCCTCGTTCATCGCGCTGCCCGCGTGGGCTGATGATTTTACCACGCCGCTAAATGTCACGGCCGCCACCATCTATTCCGAAGGGGCCAGCGTGACCTATCGCGCCACTGTGGACCTGCCCGCCGGCAGTCACCGTGTGTTGCTGCCCTATGATCTGTCCGGCTATAATTTCACCCCGCCGCAGCTAAAGGTCAGTGACGGTGTGACCATCGGGGCGATCAATTATCTGGACGATGTGACCTATGATCAGGACGCGTTGCTGTCGCCTGCTCAGGCCCAGGCCAAGGCGGCGGTCGAGGCGGCAAAGGATGCGATCACCGCAAAGCAGACCCAAACCCGCACAGTGAACTTGCAACTGGCGGCGCTGGACACGCAGACGGGGTTTTTGAAATCTGTCAGCGGTGGTGAGTTGGCCAATGCCGATCCGGCGCAGCTGCGTGCATTGGCGCAAATGCTGCGGGACGAGGCCGAAGCGACAATTGCGCGGCGGCTGGAACTGGAACAGCAATCGCGCGACCTGAACAAGGAGTTGCGCGATCTGAACGACGATCTGGCCGAGGCCGAGCGCCTGTTCGCCCGCCTGTCCCCGCCCGCCGGTCAGGGCGGTATGATGGCTGTTTCGGTCGAGGTGGCAGCGCCGGTCAGTGCCAGTTTCGAAGTGGCGCGGATCGTTGATAACGCGCGTTGGGGCGTCGATTACGATTTCCGCCTGACCTATGGCGATGACCCGTCATTGACGGTTGAACGCAAGGTGGTGGTCGAGCAGGGCACGGGGCAGGCATGGGCCGATATTGATCTGGTTCTGTCCACCGCCAACCCGTTTTCGCAATCCGCGCCCAGCGATGCTGGGTACAATCTGGCCACGATCTATGAAAATGTGCCAGTGGCCAAGCTATCCTCGACTGCACGAATGGCATCTGGTGCGGATATGGCCATGGCCGAACCGGTTATGGTCGAAGAAGCCGTCATCATGGCCTCGGCCCAATTCGACGGGCTAAGCCTGCGCTATGTCTATCCGCGCAAGGTGACGCTGGAGAACAACGAAACCGTGCAACTGGTGCTGGACAGTTTCGATCTGCCGGTGGAGACCAGCCTGCTGGCCATCCCGCGCTGGGATGAAACCGCATTCGTCATGGCCGCGATCACCAACGATACAGGCGAACCCCTGTTGCCGGGCATGGCGTCCTATTACCGTGATGGCGCATTCATCGGGCGCAGTGATTTTGCCCTGATCCCCGCAGGGGCCGAAACCGACCTGCCCTTTGGCGCGATGGAAGGCGTGCGTCTGACCTATACCGCCCTGCGGCAGGAAACCGGCGACAGCGGCATCATCACCACCAGCAACACCCGCGAAGATGTGGTTGAGTTCTCGATCGAGAACCTGACCGACAGGCCGCAAGAGGTGCGCGCGCTATACGCATTGCCCTATTCCCAGCAAGAGGATTTGGTGGTCAGCACCCGCATCCGTCCGAATCCAACGGAAACAGACGTGGACGGTGTGCGCGGTCTGGCGGCGTGGGATATGACGATTGAACCGGGCGAAACCCAAACGGTGCGCCTGACCACCTCGTTAAGCTGGCCAAAAGACTTCATATTGAACTGGGCGCAGTAGCGAAACACAGATAGATCAGCGGGCGGTGCCGTTTTCCTCTTGACGGCACCGCCCCTGTCCCATAAATCCAGCCTCGGTCCGGCGGGGTAGCTCAGGTGGTTAGAGCAGCGGAATCATAATCCGCGTGTCGGGGGTTCAAGTCCCTCTCCCGCTACCAAACATCCTAGATATCATGTTGAAATATATGGATAGTTTTCCTTTATCTGTATGCTGTCCCACCATTTAACCCACCAGTGGGTTTGCTCTCGCTACTCGTTTGTGAGTTTATGATGGCTGATGGCAAAGAAAAAATGATACCCCCCTTGTTGCTCTGTATAGCGCTCTGAACAGTGAGGGGGGGGTAAAATTCAAAGTTTGCCTACCCATAGTCCACCAACCCCCGCGCGATTTTTTTAATTTTTTGTGTGCATGGGTCAGGTGAATTTTTCCCACTACAAATGGGTATGTCTAAAATCCACAGCTTACCCGCCCCCAAAACCCGCGTTTCTGCCAAGGTTCGCAAAGCTATAGAAGCCCGCGTCCGCCAAGGAGCCTCTATTGCTGTCGCAGCAAAACATGCGGGTATGAGCCGGAACGGATTTGCAAAGGCGCTTCTGCGCCCGCCTGTTCAGGAATACCTGCGTAAAACCCAAGAAGCCTATGTGATCGAGGTTGAAGCAAGCCGTGCAGTGTTTCAGGCGCGGGCATTTGAAGTTGCCCTTGAGTTGATGACAACAGCTAAGAGCGAAGCGGTAAGGGCCAGAATGGCCGAATTCCTCGCAGCAGGGGGAAAGGCTGGCGGCTCCGTCAATGTTCATGTGGATGCCCGTCAAATGCCAATAGCTGGTTATGAATATGTCCGCCCCGGACAAAGGGTTGTAGATATTGTGAGTGTTGAAAATTTGTTGGAGAATGTAGAGCAAAATCAGAGCGATGCCGAAACCTAGTTGGCGAAAAGCGGTCTTTCTTTACGCAAATTCGTTGTAGGGCCATATAAAAAAGTTGGCATTCTCGGAACCATTATTGTCAATGGCGAACAACTCCAACCCTCAATCAAATATGGAAAGTTGTGCTACTCGGCTTGAAAACCCATAAT
>WGBJ01000538.1 GCA_015494385.1 Marinosulfonomonas sp. | reverse complement strand
TTGCTGCCCTTGGCCGCCCGCGCCGGTGTGAAACCGGCGATGGTCAGATCATCCGCTTCAACCTTGTAAGACGCCCCCGTAAAGGCCCCCAGACGCGGTGCGTTTTGCGCCCGCAAGGCGACCTTCTCCATCACCTGCTCGGCAAAGGCCAGAACGGTGGCAATCAGCTTGGGCTCTTCATCGGCGAACGTGGCTAGATCCTGATCCAACTCCCACAACGCACCGTGCAGCGCCAGCAATGCGTTGTCGGTCAGTATCTCTTCAACCTCTCCAATCTCCACCGAAACCTCGCTTGCGTGCGGGGCCAGCAGGAACGACGTGGCATTGGCAAAGGTGTAAAGCACCGCCAAAGCCTCGGCGGCCAGCAACTCGGCAAACTCGTTCTTCTTGCCCGCCGCCAATGATCCTTGCAGATTGTCCTTCTTCAGCGCCACCAGCCCCGTGACCTCGGCAAAGCCTTCGCCCACCGCCAGCGCAATCGCCAAAGCGCGGCGCAACCCCGACATCACATTGGCCTGCACCGGCGAGGTAATCACATCGCCATCATCCGCCGCCTCAATCCGCGCCAGCAATTGCACCCCTTCGGGCCGCGCGGTTGATCGCGTCACCAACCCCGGCGTTGTGGACCGGAACCGCCGCCGCGTGCCCAGACCGGCCGATTTTTCCTTCACCTCGGTATCGCGCGCCTTGGCGATCCGTGGCGTATGGTCAAACCCCGTCAACATCGCCGAGGCCGCGTCATAATGCTTGCGGATGGCGTCCTCGGACAACTCCATTTGGTCAGACGGCATATTCATAAACTATTCCTCATCTTTGTTCTTTAAATATCCCCCGCGCGGAGCGCATAGAATCTTATCTATAGCTCAAAACCCGCCCCTGCGGGCTGACCACAAACTTCCGCACACTGCGAAACCCGCGCGGCTTTTTCTCTTCCAGCACCTGATAGGGCTTTTGCGGCAGGATAATCGCACGTTCCGTTCGCGTGGCGCCCGTATCCGCCCCGTGGCCGGAAAACGGATCCAGCGCGAAAATCTCGCGCTCGACCGTGGAGAACCAGCCGGATTTCTCCTCGATCACCCGCTCGCTCTCCAATTCTTCCATCGTCCAAGCCAGCGCCCAATCCTCGCCCACGCCTGCGTCGGCCTCTTCCAGCACCTCGCGCAGCGGCCCCGTCTGGCGGGTGAAGGCGGATGAATACATCGGCCCCACATGGAACCGGCGCAGGCGTTTGGGGTGCAGATCGTCGAAATCCTCGTCAAAGCCTTTGGCGATTGTCACCAGCTTCAGCCCGCCCAGAGATTGCGCCATCAGATGTGCCTGGGCCTCGGGCCAGCGGCGCTGGTCCTTGGGCAAGGCGGTTGAACCGGTATCCTCGACCTCCATCAAATAGATCACCGGCAGGTTCACTTGCGTGTCGTAAACCGCCCAATGCAGCAGATAGCGTTTGCGGTTTGCACCGTCATTGCCCATCCACAAGGCCTCGGGATCATTCTGTGGCCAGAACAATTCACCCTTTTGCAATTCCTCGTAATACAGCCGCTGCGACATTGCGAATTGCAGCTTGGTCGGGATCTCCAGATCACCCACAATCTTGCGGATCATGTCGTCCTTGATCTCGGATTTGGCGGGCATGTTGCGCAGATGGCGCTCGGCCTGATGGGCGTCATTGGCCATGGTCATCAGTTCTTGCGCCACCGGAAAGCCGCTCTCGATCCGGTCAAAATCCAACACCCCGGCCATCGGCCCGCTGATCCGGCCCGTCAGCAGGTATTTGTTTGCCAGCGCGCTGAAGGTGCGGGAAATCCCCAGAATATACCGGCCAAGGATCGCCACATCCGCCTTGCTTAACTTGCCCTCGGATTCCATCGCGCCAGCCACCCGCGCCAGATGCGTGGTGATGGCGTCAAACTTGGCAAAATACCGCCGCGCCGTCAGGGCATCGTCAAGGCTGGCGTGATCTTGGGTGAGGTCAGTTTTCATCTCAATTTTCCCAGTCCAGATCATGCTCCAACCAGCTGTCTAACTGTATGGATTTTAGATACAGCCATGGCCAATAGTAGCCCACGATACGAAGCGTTGGCGGAACGAAGTTCAAAAGAAAAAACGCGACAGCAACACTGATAAAACCCGAAATAGCCATCCAGAAGAACCAGTTACTTTTAAGGAATACCGCAGAAATCAGAAACAACATCATCACCATCCCAATCAGCACCAGCCTGAAGGAATACCGGAAATACCTAGGTGTAAAACCAGGCTCCAATTCCTTCAGGCTTTTGATGCGTATCGGTCTGTTGAGCCTATTGAACCACGCTTTCATCTAACCACCATACAGGTTCTTGTCGTGCTTCTCGACGATCTTCTCGAACCGCCGTGCAAAGCGCTCGTCCGCCTTGGCCTTTTGCTCCAGCACCTTGCGGGCAAACACCATGTGGTCCTCGTGCGCTTCCATCATGTCGGCCATCCGCTGATTGGTTGCCGTGCCGATAGCGGCCATCGCCGCCTGGGCCTCTTGGTCGGTTTCAACGCCGATTTCGTTGATCCGGTGCGCCACATCCTGCTGTTGTGCGGTTTTCAGCGATTTGGTCAGCGCGTCATACAGAACCACCCGTTGCTTGGTGTCTGTCTTCAGCTTGTTGATCAAAACCATCTGTGTCGCCGCCTGGTTCTGCAATGAATCGATCCACGTTTTGCCGGTTTCGATATAGCGTTCCAGCGTCTGGGATTTGGCCAGCTTGACCTGTTCTTCCTGCACCATTTCGTTGTATTTCGAATTCAGCTCGGCCAGTTCGGTTTCCAGTTTGGTCCGTGCGGCTGCGTCCTGCTCCACCGAAATTTTATTCTCGAGTTCGATAATTTTCGGATCCATCGCCAAAATTTCGGCCCGCAGGGTTTCCAGCTCGCCAACAGTCAGCTCGCGGTCATCCAGCGTTTCGGACAGGTTTACCGAAACCTTTTCCTTTTGCACGTTCAACTCGGCCAACTGGCCTTCCAGCAGCTTGACGATCACGTCGGATTTAGAAATCAGATCCTGCACCTTTTCGTCCACCGACGCGCCGCGAATACGTTCCTGACGCATCGAATCCGCCTTGGCCTTGGAGAAGATACCGATAAAGGTCTCCATCCCCGTCTTGTTGCGCATTTCGTCGAAATCTTTGGAAAATCCGGCCGTTACATCGTCCAGACCCATAATCAGGTCGGCGATATTGGCGTTCATCAGCTCGGTATGGGCATGAACATCCTCAAGCGTGGCGTTTTCGACATCAATGTTGATGCCTTTGTCCAGCTTGCTACGCGCCGCTTCTATGCGGCTGGTAATTTCTGAAATTTTGCTTTGTGCTTCTGCAACTTGTTCCTGGGATTCACGAATCTGGGCGTCAAAATCGGCCATTTTTGCTCCTTATGGATGAATGGATTGAGCCATATATGGGTATTATTGGGTCGGTTTTCAAAGGTATTCGGCCCTACTTCCCTGCTGTTATCCCCAAAAACCCGTTATTTATCAAGCCTCCAGACGCACCAACTGGGCCAGTAATTCCGTTGTGTTGCGCGCGCCAAACTTCTTTCGCAGGTTGGTACGGTAGTCTTCAATCGTGCGCGGGGACAGCGACAGGCGGCGGGCGATCTCTTTGCTGGTCAAACCCTGGCTTAAAAACCCGACGACTTGACGTTCGCGTTTGGTCAGGGCGGTGTCGGGGATTTGCTCGGGAATATGCGCGAAACTCAGGATCGTGCGGGCCAGCGGGTCATCCGGCGTCAGTGTCACGGCGCGAAACCGGCACCAGAGCTGGCGACCATCCCGATGGCGCACCAGCCGTTCATCCGAATAGCAACCGGATTCCTTTAGATGCGTCAGCCCGATATTCCTGATCTGCCGGAATTCACCATCGCTTTGATACAGCATCCGGAACGACTGCCCCAGCAGCGCCTTTTTGTCATAGCCCACCATCTGGCAGAATGTATCGTTGCAGGTGCGGATCACGCGAACCTCGGTCAGCACCAGCCCCATCGGCGCGCTATCAAAGGCCAGCAGGGATAATTCGTCCAGTGTTTGCGCCATTACCGTGTTTTTACCGTATTGTGTGAATTCGTCCTTTTAATTGATACTCTTATTATCATCGGGCACGCCAGCCTTGATATCAGGGGATACAGCATCAAAATGACGGATAACCCATCAATTTCAGATAAATTGCTTGCCGCAGTCGAGGAT
>WGBJ01000537.1 GCA_015494385.1 Marinosulfonomonas sp. | reverse complement strand
GATTTCACGCGGTCAGCACCGTGCCGACCAATATGCGCATCATTGCCTCGCGGCTGGAACCTTCGGGCGGGGCGGTCAGTGCCTTGTCACAAAACTACTGGTCCATGTCCGAGGAAATGGCGCAATGGTTCCGACGCTATGTCACCAATTCGGACAGCGATTTTGCCACCATGTGTGATACGTTGGCTGAATGCCGGTTCCTGCTGGGGATGGCGCGGATGTTGCGGGAAATGTCGACCAGTTTTTCCCTGGAGCGACGTGCGCTTGGCGGATGCGATCTGAAGGCGGAACAACAGCAGATGGTAAATCTCGCCGCTATCTCGACCCGTAAGGCGATGGAGGGGTTGAACGAGGTTTCCGAAGTCGCATTGCGGATCTCGCGCGCGGTGGCTGTTATGCGCCGCTTCACTCTTGGGTTAAGTTCGACCCGGGTGATGTGCAATATCGAAAGTGCGCGCCTGTCCAAGGGCGGCGAAAGCCTGAACTATGTGATCACCCAACTGGCGGGGTTCCAGACCAATGTTGATGATCAATTGGAACGGATCGAGGATTTGAGCCTGTCGATCCAGCGCAATGCAGATGCCCTGATGGCGAAAGGGGACGGGCCAAAGCGCCGTCCCCCTATCAAAATCAAATCCAACAATCGTGAACCGTCGGCTTAACCGTTGGCCTCGCGAATTTTGTCGGCGGCTTCTTTGTTGTAAGCAACGCCTTCTTTGTCGAACAACTGGTCCAGCTCGCCCGACAGGGTCATTTCGGTGACGATGTCGCAACCGCCCACAAATTCGCCTTTGACATACAGCTGCGGGATGGTGGGCCAGTCGGAATAATCCTTGATGCCCTGGCGGATGCCCTCATCGGCCAGCACGTTCACATCGGCAAATTCCACGCCCATGAAATTCAAAACGCCGGCGACACGCGATGAAAACCCGCACTGTGGCGCGTCTTTGGTGCCTTTCATGAACAGAACCACGTCGTTGCTGGTGACTGTGTCTTTGATCTGGGTTGTTGCGTCGGTCATGTTTTATCTCCGTTTGTCCGCGTTGGCGGGGTGTCTGTTTTGCGGCTGTGCCGCTTTCTTGTAAGTCTTGTCCAGAACTGCATATCACGCGCCCCAAGGGCCGCCGCCGAACGATTGGCCCCTTCCGAGGCCCGGATCACATCCATATCGACGGCTTCCATGCCCAGTTCGGGTTTGCCTTCGTCGTCATTATAAGCCTCGTCATCCAGAAACTGTTGGGCCAGCGGTGGCCGCGGCTTGTTTCGCTTCAGGATCATTTCAATCAGGATCGCAATAGCAATCAGGGCGGCAATTCCCAAGAGGATGCTTTGCCACAGGCCCATCACCTATTCCGGTGCCTTGGTGGTCAGCGCCAGCGCATGCAATTCCCCGTTCGGGCCGTCCATCTTGCCCTTCAGGGCCGCGAAAACCGCCCGCTGTTGCTGCACACGGTTCATATCGCGGAAACTTTCATCCACCACCATCGCCGAAAAATGCACACCATCGTCGCCTTCGACGGTGATCTTGGCATTTGGAAAAGAGGTGCGGATCAACTCTTCGACTTCGTGGGCTTGCATGGCCATGGGCGATATCCTCTGAATTTATGTTGCTTACTATTTAAGTCGGGATTGTCGCCCGTGCAAGAGGGCGCGTGTCTATTGCGGCCGTTCGTCACGCAACATACCGAACACCAGCATATCGACGACATCCCCCAACGGGCGGCGCCAGTTTTGCCGCAAGGTTCCCTCGTGTGTGAAACCGGCGCGGGTATATGTCATCTGCGCGCGCGGGTTGTCCTGCACCACATCCAGCCAGATGCGCGCTGCGTTCAACCCGTCAAAAGCGTGATCAATCAGGGCGCGCAGAAATGCAGCCCCCAGTCCCGCACCTGTTTGCTGTAAGCCAAGGCGGCGCAGTTCAACACGGCCGGACGGGTTGCCAATTTCGCAAAACAGCGCAAAACCGGCAGGGCAGTTTTCGGCCTCCCAGATCACCAGATCCATAGACGGGTCTGACAGATTTTCATTCAGCTCCGCATCCGGCACATCGACAATGAAACGTGCGTTCTCTGGATGTGCCGCAATGGCGTGGATGAAGGGGAAATCTGCCGGTGTTGCTGTGCGGATCATGGCTCAGGTCACGGTGTTTTCAAAACTGCTGCGGAAGGTTTCGGACAATTCCGCCAGCGGTGCCGAAGAGCCACCGAATGTCACTGCATCCCCGCCGAAGCGTCCGACTGTGGCAATCGGCACTCCGGCTTCGGCGGCGGCAATCATCAGGGCTTCGGCCTGATCGAAATTGCAGGCAATCAGGTAACGCGCCTGATCCTCGCCAAACAGGGTGGGGGTGTCGGCAGCCTCAAGCGTGACGCCAACGCCCGCGTTTTCGGCCATTTCAAACGCGGCCAGCGCCAGCCCGCCATCGGACAGGTCGGTCACGGCTTTGATCAATTCGCCATTGGCGCGGATGAATTCACCGGCGCGGCGCTCGGCCTCTAAATCCACATGCGGAGCATCGCCATCTTGCCGGTTGAACACCTCGGCCAGCAGGGCGGATTGCCCAAGGTGGCCGGTGGTTTCGCCAACCAGCAGGGCGACATGGCCTTCGCGGGCCTCGCCGGAAATCAGATCGTCGATGTTTTCAATCAGACCAACCGCGCCGATGGTGGGGGTTGGCAGAATGCCGGTGCCGTCTGTTTCGTTATAAAGTGACACGTTGCCCGACACGATCGGCATATCGAGTGCGGAAACAGCTTCGGAAATGCCTTTGATCGCACCGACGAATTGGCCCATGATTTCGGGCTTTTCGGGGTTGCCGAAGTTCATATTGTCGGTGGTGGCCAGCGGTTTGGCCCCAACAGCACACAGGTTGCGATAGGCCTCGGCCACCGCCTGTTTGCCACCTTCAAACGGGTTGGCCATCACATAGCGGGGCGTCACATCCGAAGTAAACGCCAGCGCTTTATCCGTGCCATGCACCCGCACCACGCCAGCCCCCATGCCCGGCGCCACCACTGTATCGGCCATCACTATGGTGTCGTAT
>WGBJ01000536.1 GCA_015494385.1 Marinosulfonomonas sp. | reverse complement strand
GCAACCAAATGCGCGGGCATCTGGCGATGCTGCTGTTTTCGGTGCTGGTGGCCGGATCGTTCAGTCTGGGTCATATGGCGGCAAATGAAATTGCGCCGGCGGCGCTGAATGTAGTGCGGTTTTTGATTGCGGCTGTGGTGATCGGCACGGTGGCAGCCCTGACCACAGGGTTCAAACGTAGCGATTTTGATGCGCCATGGCGATACCTGCTGCTGGGCGGGCTGTTTGCCATCTATTTCGTGCTGATGTTCGAGGGGCTGAAAACGGCTGATCCGGTCAGCACTGCGGCGGTGTTCACGCTGATCCCGCTGATGTCGGCGGGGTTCGGCTATCTGTTGCTGCGCCAGATCATGACGCGCCGGATGGCGCTGGCGCTGGCGATCGGGGCGGTGGGCGCGCTGTGGGTGATTTTTCGCGCCGATCTGGCGGCACTGCTGCGGTTTCGCATCGGCACGGGGGAAATGATCTATTTCTGGGGCTGTGTGGCCCATGCCATTTATACCCCGCTGGTGCGCAAACTGAACCGCGGCGAGGCGCCGGTGGTGTTCACTTTCGGCATGATGGTGGCGGGGTTCTTTATCCTGCTGGCCTATGGCTGGAACGATCTGTGGGCGACCGACTGGGCCGCGCTACCGGGGATCGTCTGGATCACGCTGGCCTATATTTCGATCGCAGCCAGTTCGATCACCTTCGTCTTGCTGCAATATGCCGTGTTGCGCCTGCCCTCGGCCAAGGTGATGGCCTATACCTATCTGACACCCAGCTGGGTGATCCTGTGGGAAATCGTGCTGGGCAACGGGGCGCCGAACGGTCTGATACTGGTCGGGGTGGGCATGACCATCGTTGCGCTGTGGTTGCTGCTGAAGAATGAAGAACTTTAAGGCCTCCGGCGGGGATATTTGAGCGAAAAAGAAACACCAGAAAAATGCGCCCCGCTGTACGTCAATACACCGGGGCGGCTTCTCTTTCGGCGGTCATCGGCATCCCCGCCTGTACCGCAAACCGATCTAAGAACAATTTTATTAAAATTTGGTTTCTTTTTCGTCCAAATATCCCCGCCGGAGGCATGGAATCTTTTTGGAGCGACCTATCCGTCCAGCTCTTTTTCCAGAAACCGCTCGAAAGCGTCCAGATTGACCGCCTCGAATTGCCCGAACCCCTGCATCCAGATCGTTGCATCGCGCAGGGCGTCGGGTTCCAGTTTACACCATTTCACCCGCCCGCGTTTTTCCTGACTGATCAGACCGGCGCGGGTCAGGATGGTCAGGTGTTTGGAAATGGCGGCCAGCGACATTTCAAATGGTTCGGCCACATCAGTGACGGCCATATCATCCTCGAGCAGCATCGCAAGGATGGCGCGGCGGGTCGGGTCGCTGAGGGCGGCAAAGGTGGTGTCCAGAGTTGTGCTCATGCCCGATGGGTATGCGCAAGGCAGGGTAATCGTCAACCATTTGGTTGAATAACAGGTTTGGCACGGATTCCGGTTAATCCTTGAAAATTCAGGATTGGCATTCTGTCACGGTATCTGAAATATTCATTTATAACAGGAGGTTAGAGTTTATTGGCGCACGCCCCTTGGCGCTTGACTCATGCCCCCCTGCTGCCTAGGTTCCGCCCAACTGTCCGAGGGGGCCCTTTTGCCATGTCTGACGCACCTGATCCAAACCGGCTGAGTAAGCTGGAGCAGCGGATTGAAGCGGCCAAGAAAGCGCAAGAGCCGGAGCCCAAGGAAGAATCGAAGATATCCCAGGCGCAACATGCGTGGCGGATGATCGTCGAGCTAACCGTCGGTATCGCTATCGGCGTTGGCATTGGATACGGGCTTGATGTGCTGTTTGGCACGATGCCGTGGTTTCTGGTGCCGTTTACATTGTTAGGGTTCGCGGCGGGCGTCAACGTGATGTTGAAGACAGCCAAAGAACTGCAAGAAGATAACGCGGCCGAAACGGCCGAGATGGACGAGGGGAACTAGACGTGTCAGCAGAAGCACAAAGCGAAGGCATGCAATTTCATCCGATGAAACAGTTTACTGTGGAGCCGCTGTTCGGTGGCGACACAATTCACTGGTACACGCCCACGAATGTCACCTTGTGGATGGCGCTTGCGGTTCTGGCCATCATCGGCCTGCTGGTTCTGGGCACACGCAAACGCGCGATTGTTCCCAGCCGGACACAGTCGGTTGCCGAACTGGCCTATGGCTTTGTTCACTCGATGGTCGAGGATGTGGCCGGTAAAGAAGCGCTGAAATACTTCCCTTATATCATGACGCTGTTCATCTTTATCGTGTTCTCGAACTTTCTGGGCCTGATCCCGATGAGCTTTTCGACCACCTCCCACATCGCGGTGACCGTGGTGCTGGCGCTGCTGGTGTTCGTTTCGGTGACATTGCTGGGCTTCTATCTGCACGGCATCAAGTTTCTGGGCCTGTTCTGGGTTTCCAGCGCACCGCTGGCGCTGCGCCCTGTGCTGGCTGTAATCGAGATCATTTCCTATTTTGTGCGTCCCGTCAGCCACTCCATTCGTTTGGCCGGTAACGTCATGGCGGGTCACGCCGTGATCGAGGTGTTCGCGACCTTCGCAGGCGCGATCCTGATTGCGCCGCTGGCAATGGTCGGCATCGTTGCGATGTTCGGCATGGACGTGCTGGTGGCCTTCATTCAGGCCTATGTGTTCACTATTCTGACTTGTGTTTATCTAAAGGATGCGCTGCAT
Source organism: Marinosulfonomonas sp. (assembly GCA_015494385.1). GTDB lineage: Bacteria > Pseudomonadota > Alphaproteobacteria > Rhodobacterales > Rhodobacteraceae > Profundibacter. Next base: position 2,667 of record WGBJ01000536.1, on the reverse strand, counting down.
CCGTCGCACTAGTCAGCCCGACAATTCACTAATTACAAGCCAAATTCCAACGTAAGGAGAATACACTATGGAAGGCGATATCGTAGAAATGGGTAAATTCATCGGTGCAGGTCTGGCCACAATCGGTATGGGCGGCGCTGCTATCGGTGTGGGCTCGATCGTGGGCAACTTTCTGTCCGGCGCCCTGCGCAACCCTTCGGCCGCTGGCGGCCAAACAGCTATGCTTTTCATCGGCATCGCATTTGCCGAGGCTTTCGGGATTTTCTCGTTCCTCGTTGCACTGCTGCTGATGTTCGCTGTTTAAACCCCGAGAACCAAATCCTTACGGTCGGTGCGTCCCTAATGCGGGCGCACCGATGTAAACACAGGTTCCCAGGAGGACGACGACATGGCATCAGAAACACATGAAGCCGCTGGCCAGATGGCAGAACACGGGGCAGAAGCCGCGGGTATGCCGCAGCTGGATTTCGCGACTTTCCCGAACCAGATTTTCTGGTTGCTGGTCACGCTGGTCGTGATCTACCTCGTCCTGTCGCGGGTGGTATTGCCGCGCGTCGGTTCGGTTCTGTCCGAACGCCAAGGGACGATTACGAATGATCTTGCGGCAGCCGAAGAGCTGAAGCAACAGGCTGTTGAAGCCGAAAAAGCCTATAACAAGGCGCTGGCCGATGCCCGTGCCGAAGCCCAGAAGATTGCGGCAGAAGCCAAAGCCGAAATTCAGGCCGAGCTGGACATCGCGATCAGCAAGGCCGACGCCGAAATTGCAGCCAAATCTGCCGAGGCAGAAGCCGCGATTGCCGAAATCCGCAAGGGTTCGGTTGAAAGCGTGAAAAAGGTGGCCGCAGATACCGCAAAAGAGATTGTGGCAACGATGGGCATCAAAGCCGACGCCAAATCGGTGGCCGCTGCGGTTGCAGCACGGATGAAAGGGTAAGGACATGAAAAAACTTACAGTTCTATTTGCCCTTGCCGCATCGCCGGCGCTTGCCAACGAGGGTCCGTTCTTTACCCTCAAGAACCCCGAATTTGTGGTTGTCATCGGCTTTGTCCTGTTTTTGGCGCTGCTGGCCTATCTGAAGGTTCCCGGCCTGATCGGCGGGATGCTGGACAAGCGCGCCGAAGCCATCAAATCGGATCTGGAAGAGGCCAAGGCCCTGCGCGAAGAAGCGCAGACGATCCTTGCATCTTATGAGCGCAAGCAAAAAGAAGTGCAGGAGCAGGCCGATCGCATCGTCGAGGCCGCAAGAGCCGAAGCCGAGCTTGTGGCCAAGCAAGCCCAGGAAGATCTGAAAGCCTCGATCGCGCGCCGTCTGGCGGCTGCGGACGAACAGATCGCCTCGGCGCAGGCATCTGCGGTGAAAGAAGTGCGCGACACAGCGATTGCGATTGCGGTGGCTGCGGCAGAAGAAGTGATTGCCAAGAAGCTGACAGCAGCGGACGCCAATGCTTTGATCGAAGATTCTATCAAGGATGTGGCTGCGAAGCTGCATTGATTTGACAAGCGGTGGGCGAACCTGCGGCCAAGGCCGCAGAACCGACCACCCTACGACAGAATTTGAAAACCCGGCCCTTTGTGGTCGGGTTTTTGCTTTTTGGGAACTTGCCTTGTCATTTTTTTTCAATTACCAATTTCAAGCTGCCCGTCTTCGGGTGGTATGTTCTCAGGGCGGGGTGAAATTCCCCACCGGCGGTAAATCACTTCTGTGAAAGCCCGCGAGCGCCCTCCTGAAGGAGGGGTCAAGCAGATCCGGTGCAACTCCGGAGCCGACGGTTAAAGTCCGGATGGAAGAGAGCGGGATTTGGGCGGTGCCATTCGTGGTGCGTCCAATAACGTCCTGTTTTGCCTTGGGTCTTGCGCGCAAAGGAAAAGGGACGACGCCATGACTCATACACTGACCACAGGCCGCAGCACGGCCATAACGGGGGCCGTCTGGATGATGGCGGCGGGCCTGTTGTTTGCTATCGATAATACACTGGTGCAGATGCTGACCATGCAACAGGGACAGGCACCGACCACGGTTGCCTTCTGGCAATATGCCATTGCCCTGATGTTCAGCCTGCCGTGGGTGGTGATGCGCCTGCGCAGCGGTGTGTTTTCCAAACGCTGGCCGATGCATATTTTCCGCGTGGCGCTGGCGGCGGCCGGTGTGCAAATGTGGGTATCTGGGCTGGCCTATGTGCCGATCTGGCAGGCGATTGCACTGATTATGACCTCGCCGTTCTTTGTTACCATCGGCGCGCGGCTGATGTTGGGCGAAAGCGTAGGCACGGAACGCTGGGCGGCTGTGTTTGTTGGCTTTATTGGTGGCATGATCATCCTGTCGCCGTGGTCGGATGCCTTTAGCTGGGCCGCTTTGTTGCCGGTGGGCGCGTCGTTCCTGTGGGCGATGTCATCACTTGTCACCAAGGTTCTGACCCGCACCGAAACGCCGGATTCGCTGACCCTGTATTTGCTGCTGTTGCTGACCCCGATCAATGCGGTGCTGGCAGCAAAAAGCGGCTTTGTCCTTACCACCACGGATTCCATGTGGCTGATCGTGGCAACGGGGGTGCTGACGGCGGCGGCCAATTACACCTTGGTCAAAGCCTACAGCGTGGCCGATGCCGCCTATCTGCAACCGTTCGACCATGTAAAACTGCCGTTCAACGTGTTGCTGGGCTGGGCTG
>WGBJ01000535.1 GCA_015494385.1 Marinosulfonomonas sp. | reverse complement strand
TTACATCATCGATTCTGTGAATGTTCTGGCCAACACCTTTGATCAGGCCGTCGCCCGCTACGCCGCATAAGCGCAACGGTTGCAAAATGCACGGCTAATGCGTCTGGCATTGCTCCAATCGCTCGGTTAGAACGCTTCATAACAGGAGTGTTGTAGCTATGACGGCCAAGATTACCCCGCAGCCCGGGATCATGCAGATTGACCTTTACCAAAGCGGCAAGGCCACGGTTGATGGCGTGTCGGATGTGGTGAAACTGTCCTCGAACGAAAACCCCTTTGGCCCCTCCGAGGCCGCACAAGAGGCATTCGCGCGCGCCGCCCATGAACTGCACCGCTACCCGTCAACCGACCACGCCGAATTGCGTCAGGCGATTGCCGAGGTGCATAATCTGGACCCCGAGCGGATCATCTGTGGCGCGGGGTCGGATGAAATCATCGCGTTTTTGTGTCAGGCCTTTGCCGGTGTCGGCGACGAGGTGTTGTTCACCGAACACGGGTTTTCCATGTATCGCATTTCCGCCTTGGCGGCAGGGGCCTCCCCGGTCGAGGCCAAAGAACGCGAGCGTGTCACCGATGTGGACGCCCTGCTGAATGCCTGCACCGATAAAACCCGTCTGGTGTTTGTCGCCAACCCGAACAATCCGACCGGCACCATGATCGGCGGCAATGAAATTGCCCGCCTTGCCGATGGCCTGCCGCCCAAGGCGCTGCTGGTGCTGGACGGGGCCTATGCTGAATATGTCGAAGGGTTTGACGGTGGTGCGGGGCTGGTGGACAGCCGTGACAATGTGGTGATGACCCGCACCTTTTCCAAAATCTACGGGCTGGGTGGTCTGCGGATTGGCTGGGGCTATGGCCCCAAGCCCTTGATCGACATCCTGAACCGTGTGCGCGGGCCGTTCAACCTGTCACAGGCGCAGATGGCAGCGGCGATTGCCGCAGTGCGCGATCAGGAATACGTCACCAAATGCCGCGCGGAAAATACCCGTTTGCGGGCTTGGCTGGCCGAAGCCTTGGCCGAACTGGGCGTGCCTTCGGACACCTCGACCGCCAACTTCATTCTGGCCCGTTTCGCCAGCGAGGAAGAGGCCGTGGCCTGTGACGCCTATCTGAAATCCCAAGGGCTGATTGTGCGGCTGGTCAAGGGGTATAAATTGCCCAACTGCCTGCGTATCACGGTCGGGGACGAAGCCTCGTGCCGCCGTGTCGCCCATGCGGTCGCCGGTTTCAAGGAGGCGCGATAATGGCGCAGATTTATGAACGTGTGGCCCTGATCGGGCTGGGGCTGATCGCGGGGTCCATGGCCCATGCCATGCGCCGCGACGGGCTGGCAGGCGAGATCACGGGCTATGCCCGTTCCGAAGAAACCCGCAAAGTGGCGACTGAAATCGGGCTGGTGGATCGCGTGTGTGAAAGTGCCGCCGAGGCCGTGAAGGGCGCTGATCTGGTGGTGCTTTGCGTGCCGGTTGGCGCGATGGGGGCCGTGGCCGCCGAAATCGCCCCGCATCTGGACAAGGGCGCAACGGTTTCCGACGTTGGCTCGGTCAAGCGGGCAGTGATTGAGGCGGTGGGGCCGCATATCCCTGACGGGGTGCATTTCATTCCGGCGCACCCGCTGGCGGGGACCGAAAAATCGGGTCCGCGCTCGGGCTTTGCCGAATTGTTCGACAACCGCTGGTGCCTGATCGTGCCGGTCGAGGGCACGGACACCGCAGCCACCACCCGCCTGCGCCGGTTCTGGGAAGCGATGGGCGCCAATGTGGATGAAATGGAGGCCGAGCACCACGATCTGGTGCTGGCCGTCACCAGCCATGCACCACATCTGATTGCCTATACGATGGTAGGCGTGGCCGATGATCTGCAACGTGTCACGCAAAAAGAGGTGGTCAATTTTTCCGCCACTGGTTTTCGCGATTTCACCCGGATTGCGGCGTCGGACCCGACCATGTGGCGCGATGTGTTCCTGAACAACAAGGACGCTACGCTGGAAATTCTGGGCCGCTTCACCGAAGAACTGTTTGCCCTGCAACGGGCGATCCGCACAGGTGATGGCGACCACTTGCATGATTATTTCACCCGCACCCGCGCCATCCGCCGCGGTATTATCGAAGCGGGGCAGGATACCGATGCCCCTGATTTCGGACGGGTGAAATCCTGATGTTGCGGTTGTTTGGGTTCCTGCTGGCATTTGTTTTGTCAGGGCAAATGGCGCTGGCCAATGCCCCGTCCTATTCCTTGCGCCCGCAGGCACGACCGATCACACAGGCCTATGTCCCGCGCCAAACCACCGTTCCGGTATATTACAACGCCCGCATTCGCCCCGTGCCACGCCCCTATGCACCGCGCACTGCCCAGCCAATGATCGCCCCCGATTTGCGCCCCGATGTTGCGGTCTTTATCGGCCCGCCGGGCCTTGCCAAATCCTTGCGCCCGCTGCCGCGCCCCCGCAACAT
>WGBJ01000534.1 GCA_015494385.1 Marinosulfonomonas sp. | reverse complement strand
GGACGGGCTGGTTTTAAGTGACGAGGCAAACGATGTCTGCCAGATCGCGCTGGTCGAACGTCACCGCGCCACGGGCGAGGTGGTGAACGGCTTTGTTTCGGGCTTTGGCTACAAGGGCCGGATGGCGATGGCCAGCTCGGTTGCCCATGACAGCCACCACATGATCGTTGTCGGCACCTCGCGCGAGGATATGGCGCTGGCCGCCAACCGTCTGGGCGAAGTTGGCGGCGGGATTACCGTTTGGCAGGATGGTAAGGAACTGGCGCTGGTGCAATTGCCCATCGCCGGCCTGATGTCCGACGCCCCCGCCGTCGAGGTTGCCGCAAACGCGCAGAAAATGGTCGAGGCCATGGCCGCCTGCGGCTGCACCGTCAACAACGCCTATATGCAACATTCCCTTCTGGCCCTTGTGGTGATCCCCGAATTGCGGATTTCCGACCTTGGGCTGGTGGATGTTACCAAATTCGAACTGACCGACCTGTTTGAGGATAATAAATGAAAACAACAATAACAGAGACCGACACTCTGACCCCGCCCGCCATCACGGCAGAAGAATTCACCGATGCCCGCGCCGCCGTTGACCGGTTATGCGCGCTTTACAACACCTCGACAGAATTCCTGTGCAAGCATTTTGCAGACACCCTTGCAGGCAAACGGCCAAAGGGGCGGGTGCGGGCGTTCTACCCTGAAATCCGCATCACCACGACCAGCTATGCACAGGCCGACACCCGCCTCAGCTTTGGCCATGTTTCCGAACCCGGCACTTATGCCACCACGGTCACCCGCCCCGATCTGTTTCGCTTCTATCTGGAACAGCAAATCGGCCTTTTGCTGCAAAATCACGGTGTTCCGGTTTCCATCGGCCTGTCGCAAACCCCGATGCCGGTGCATTTCGCCGTCGCCCGCGAAGAAAACATCACCGTGCCGCAAGAGGGCGCGATGGATTTCCCCCTGCGCGATGTGTTCGATGTGCCCGATCTGTCCACCACCAATGACGATATCGTCAACGGTTTCGGCTTTGAAAATCCCGATGGCTCCGGCCCGCTGGCGCCGTTTACCGCGCAACGGATTGACTATTCCCTGGCCCGTCTGTCCCATTACACCGCCACCAAGCCCGAGCATTTCCAGAACCACATCCTGTTCACCAACTACCAGTTCTATTTCGAGGAATTCGAGGCCTACGCCCGCGCCCAACTGGCCGACCCCGACAGCGGCTACATCAGCTTTGTCGGCACCGGCAATGTGGAAATCACCGATGCAGACGCCCCGATGCCACTGCCCGACAAGCAACCACAAATGCCGACCTTCCATTTGAAACGCAAAGGTGGCGGCGGTATTACTTTGGTCAACATCGGGGTTGGCCCGTCAAACGCCAAAACCGCCACCGATCATATCGCGGTGCTGCGCCCCCATGCGTGGCTGATGGTGGGCCACTGCGCGGGCCTGCGCAATTCGCAATCGCTTGGGGATTTCGTGCTGGCCCATGCCTATCTGCGCGAAGACCACGTTCTGGACGATGACCTGCCCGTCTGGGTGCCCATCCCCGCGCTGGCAGAAATCCAGATCGCACTGGAAACGGCTGTGGCCCAAGTGACCAAACTGGAAGGGTTCGAGTTGAAACGCATCATGCGGACCGGCACGGTGGCGTCACTGGACAACCGCAACTGGGAACTGCGCGACGATTCCGGCCCCGTGCAACGCCTGTCCCAGTCCCGCGCCATCGCGCTGGATATGGAAAGCGCAACAATTGCGGCCAACGGTTTTCGCTTCAGGGTGCCCTATGGCACGCTGTTATGTGTCAGCGACAAACCCCTGCACGGCGAGTTGAAATTACCCGGTATGGCATCCGAATTTTACACCACACAGGTCGCCCGCCACCTGCAAATCGGCATTTCGGCTATGGAATCCTTGCGCGAAATGCCGCTGGAACGCATCCATTCACGCAAATTACGCAGTTTTGAAGAGACCGCATTCCTGTAATTTCGCCTAAAACCAGATAAAATCGGCAAAAAAAGGGGAAAAGGCACAGCTAATCGTTGTGCCTGCCCCCAACATTCAGTTAAATACGCCCAATGAGGCCCAAGATAACGCGGGC
>WGBJ01000533.1 GCA_015494385.1 Marinosulfonomonas sp. | reverse complement strand
CGCCCCGCCTATAGCGGCTATTTCAACGCCATCACGGCGCCTGCGTTTTTGTTGCCGTTATTGGCGGGTATCCTTGCCAGCGTTTTTGGCCTGTTGGTGGTGTTTGTGATCTCGATGATGGCGGCCGCGACACAGTTTGTGTTATTGAGCCGGATACGCCGTTAAAATCACTGCATTACAACCACAACCGTTGCCCCGCGATATAGTGGCACCATTTGATCCGCGTCCCCAAGCGTACCGACATAGACTTCTATCCTGTAAGTGCCGGGATTGGCATAGGTATGGTGCCCGATATCGGCACAGCTTTCCCCGTCCGGTCCACTTTGCAGATTGCTAACGGTCCCGTCGCCCCATGAGATTTCAAACCAGTAGGACATGCGGCCGCTGGTGAAATGGTCATACTTGCAGGTCGACAGAGTATCTGGGTTAAATGGTCCGCCCTGCAGTTCTATGGAGTGCGAGGCATCTTTGATCGCAACAGCGCGGATCGCCCCCTGTGCCATACCAGCCCCTGTCAGTGTTGTATCCGTTAGATTGGCGGCAACCTGTAGGCATGTTGTTTTGCGGGCCATTGTGTTTGTCCTATTGCAGATTGTTGGAGCAACGCGCCATGCGCTACCCGCAAATCGATCAACCCCATTAGAGGTGTGGGTCGATTTGGCATGCGCGCCCAGTGATGCGCCGATGGCCATAGCCACAGCCAGCACTATGATATGTAGCATCCGGTTCTGTATCATTTCATTCACCCTGTTTTCGGTTTTCTTATATCTTTGACGCGGGTGAACCTGTGATCCTTGGGGGAGGAGCAAGAAAATATTGAACAATATGCAAGTAGGCATTTATTTCACCGGTTTCCGGTTGACTCGGGCCACAGGGGCGCTAAAAGGCAGGACTTGTAGATTCATTGGGCGCAATCTGCCCACCCGCTTTAGGAGCACTATCATGGCGAAGCCAACCACAATCAAAATCCGCCTGAACTCGACTGCGGGCACCGGCCACTTCTATGTGACCAAAAAGAACGCCCGCACCATGACCGAGAAGATGACGGTTAACAAATACGACCCGGTTGTGCGCAAGCACGTTGAATACAAAGAAGGCAAGATCAAGTAGATCACTGTCTGACGGGACGCATTGATAAAGGGCCACGCAGGGTTTGCGTGGCCCTTTTCTTTTATCCTGATGTGATTGTCAGTATGGACGCGGAAACAAAAAGGCCGGTCACTGGGACCGGCCATCTGTTGTTGTCTATCGTTGCGCTGTTAGTCGCGGCTGCCAAGGAATTGCAGCAGGAACATGAACAGGTTGACGAAATCCAGATACAGGTTCAACGCACCCATGATGGCGGCTTTGCCCAGCCATTCCTGATCGCCATGCACGGCATGGGCCAGATAGGTGGTTTTGATCTTTTGCGTGTCATAAGCGGTCAGACCGGCAAAGATCAGCACGCCAATGGCCGAAATCGCCAGTTGCAGAACGCTGGACCCCAGAAAGATATTCACAACCGAAGCAACGATCAGTCCGATCACACCCATAATCAGGAAAGAGCCCCAGGCCGAGATATCCTTTTTGGTGGTATAGCCATAAAGGCTGAGACCGGCAAAAGAGATAGCGGTTACAAGAAAGGTTTGCGTAACCGAGAAACCGGTATAAACCGCGAATATCCACGAGATCGACAGGCCCATCGCCGCCGAAAAGGCGTAGAAGAACAGCTGTGCGCCGGCGACTGACAGTTTATTGATCATCGCGCCAAAGGCGAAAACCATGATCAGCGGCAGGAACATAATGATATAGCGGGTAAAGCCGGTGAACAGCGATGCCATCAGCGCAGCATTGGTGCCAACGGCCCAAGCGGCAAGCGCCGTGATCAGCAGGCCAACGGACATAGTGCCGTAAACCTTGTTCATGTGGGCTTTTAGCCCTGCGTCGATCTCGGCGGTGCGGGTGCCGACACCGGTGCGGATCGTGTTAAAGTCTGCCATTAAAACCTCCAGAGTCATGTTATGCGGCCAGTGCCCATATGAAATGGCCACCATTCCCTTCCTATATTGGGAATGATGGCCTGCATATCAAGGTTTTCTGCGTGTTTTACGTGCGTTTTTCGCGAATTAACGCAGCCAGTTGGCCGGAACGTCCCAAATCGGGCGGTTTGCCTCTTGTTTGGCCTGTTTCCGGGTCAAGCCCAGATCGGCCAATGCGGCGCTGTCCAAACGGCGCAGGGCGCGGCGTTGGCTGCGGGCCTTCAGGGCCAGTTTGATCATGTGAAACGCCGTTGGCTGCGGCTTGCGGGCAGTGCGGGCGGGGGTGTTGCAGGTGGTCATTGTCATAGCGCGGTCCTTTCGGGTTTCGTGATGTGTTTGGTAAAATGCATCAATTCTCTTGATCTATATCGCATCTTGTGATCCATTTGAAAAATGAATGTTTATGCGATGAATCATCAAGGGTAGTGATATGGCAAGAAATCTGGACATGACGGCCCTACGTTCTTTTGTGGCCGTGGCCGAGGCGGGCGGTGTGACCAAGGCGTCGGGGTTTTTGAACCTGACGCAATCGGCGGTGTCGATGCAACTAAAACGGCTGGAGGAATCGCTGGACCTGAAGCTGCTGGAACGCAGCGGGCGGGGCGTGGTGCTGACCGGAGCGGGCGAACAACTGCTGGGATACGCCCGCCGGATGCTGGCCCTGAATGACGAGGTTTTCGGGCGGCTGACCAATCAGGCGTTCGAGGGCGAGGTGACGCTGGGCGTGCCCCATGACATCGTTTACCCCGCCATCCCGCAGGTGCTGCAACGGTTCGCGGCGGAATATCCACGGATGAACGTGCGGCTGGTGTCGTCCTATACCAAGGGCCTGCGCAAAATGTTCGAGCGCGGCGAATGCGACATGATCCTGACCACCGAGGACACGCTGGAAGCGGGCGGCGAAACCCTGCTGACCCTGCCGCTGATCTGGATCGGCGCACCGAATGGCACAGCCTGGAAATCGCGCCCGCTGCGGCTGGCCTATGAACATGCCTGCATCTTTCGCGCAGGGGTGCAGAAAAATCTGGACGAGGCAGGCATCCCTTGGGAAATGGCAGTCGAATCCGACTCCACCCGCACCATCGAAGCCTCGGTCAGCGCCGATCTGGCGATCCACACGGTGCTTGAAGGGATGGAGCCACCCTATGTCGAGAAAATCCAGCACGGCGGCGCGTTGCCCGATCTGACCACCAAGCAGATCAACCTGTATGTGTCGGATCTGGCCAAGGGGCAGGCGATCGAGGACATGGCAGAATTTGTGCGGCAGGCGTATCGGGGGTTGTAGAAAAGTGGCGTAAAGAAGCGGGCAGGCAAGTTGTAGTAGAAGGTTTAAGCCACGGAAATCTCATCAGGATTTTTCAATAACCCCGCAGGGAACAGTCGCCGAAAATAACCAAGAGTAAACTTGACTATTTACCTCGGAGGTGGTGCTATTTCCAAAATCAAACGAGCAGATACCAACACCGGGAGCGCAGAATATGACACAGGAAACAGGTAGAGTTCTGGTAGGAACGCCGCCGCCGCCGCCAGCACCGGTAAGCAGTGCAATTGTCGAGGTTGCCAAGGAACATGGCATCAGCCCGATCAAGCAATTTCGCGAAATCATATCCCTGTATTTCGGCGCGCCAAAGCTGGGGGCGAATGAATATTACGCGGCGGGGCTTTTCCGTCCGGATTTAACCAAAGAGCAGAAAAAACAGTTCGTCGGTGAAAAACGAAACCTTGCGCTGAACCAGCGCCTTTCGCCAAGCGACATCGCGCGCAACAGCGATTTTCTGGACAACAAAGTATTGTATACCGCTTTGCTGGGCAGCCTTGGGTTTCCCACGACAACGGTTCAGGCTGTTGTTTCCATAACCCACGGTTTTGGCAAGTTAAAGACGCTTCGATCAATCGAAGCGGTCGAAGAGTTTTTACTGAACGAGGCCGTCTACCCCGTTTTCGGGAAACCCATCGAGGGGTCCAAAAGTGTCGGCTCGGCGCTTTTTTCATCTGTTGACCGCAAGGCCCGGACAATTGTTCTGGGCAATGGCATAGAAACAGCGGTGGCGGATCTGGCCAAAGAAATATTCACAGAGTTCTCTTACGGGTATGTCTTTCAATCAGTCATTGAACAGCACGAAGCCCTGAACGCGGTTATCGGGTCGGCGGTTGGCACGATCCGGGTTGTTACCTTGATGCAGGACGGTGCGCCCGAGGTTCTGTATACCGTATGGAAAATTCCGGCCCCCGAAGCGATGTCGGACAATTTCTGGCAGAAAGGGAGCATGATCGCCGAGCTTGATGCCGACACCGGTCAAATCAAACAGGTCCGGCGTGGCGTTGGTATGAATGCCGAGCAAATCGAAAACCATCCCGTGAGCGGGGCCGCGCTGACGGGCTTTGCCGTGCCGCATTGGGATGAAATCATCGCGCTTGCCAGAAGGTGCCACAGCGTGACCCCCGAGAACGGGGTTCTGGGGTGGGATATTGCGGTTGGTCCTGATGGCCCGATGGTGATCGAGTGCAATACAAGTCCGGCCCATTCCCTGTACCAGATGGCAACAGGGCGCGGCATCTTGAATGAAGAGTTCCTGGAGAAATTTACCAAGGTGTTTAACCGCAACAAGAAAATCTCCAAGGCGATAAAGGCCGCTGACAAATCGGCATAACCCTGTGCTTTGTCAGGACAACGTTTGCCTGTCGGCGGCTTGAGGGCTGGCCGGTGGGGTATCCGGAGTGTGTCTGATCTGGCCATAGGGCGGGCAATCGAGGATATGGTGGAATTTGTGCGGCAGGCGCATCGGGGGTTGTGAGAGGGAGGAGATGGGAAAGGGCTGCTTTGAGTCCTTATTGAATGTATTAGATAGATGTCTAAGTTAAACCACATTTCTGACGAGGCATTTATGAAACCACATACACGGGAAATTTTAGACCTTTGCACTGAGTGCCTTGTGGATGCGGGCTTGCAGCGTAAACGCAGAGGACTAGCGATTTGGAGTCTCAATCAACAAATGGCAGGTGCAATCTGCCTAAGCCACCAAGATTTCAAAGATGGATCTGTACGTATTGATACCGTGCCTCAGGTTTATTGGGAGCCGGTCCAAAAGATTTATTCAGCAGGTATCGGGGAGAAATACAGGTTCACACATATTCCTACTCGTTCAAGAATGTGGTCTTTTATCAACCATGGCGAGCCGGATTTGATATTTGCCCCCAACACCATACCTGCCCCCAACTTTTCTAGATTGAAAGAAGCAGTGCAACAAAGCGTCATACCAAAGGTGATCGAACTCGCTGACAAACAGAATATACTTGAATTTTATCGCAAAGAGGTTCCTTGCGGTGGAGATAGGCCTGAAATGTTCTTGGCCATCAGTGCTGTTCTAAATCGTTCAACGCAATTAGATGAAGAACTTGAATGGATTATGTCAGTCTTGAATGAACAAATGTTTGTTGATAGCGTCACAGCTTTTTATCGTCGAATTCGCTGCTCACCCGATGTTCTGGCGCTACTAGATTAACAAAATTTAGATGCAATGCCGGCCAATTTGATTGGAACGCGAGCAGCAAAATTCCGTAAAGCGGCCATCCCTCTAAACCGTCCCCACCGCCTTATCCTTTGATTTCCGTAGGCGTTATAGTCTACGCGTCATGTGTTTCAGAATTCGCATACATATCGTCCGACATATGCCTATTCCTCAACCTTCGGACAGTCACTGGCCTTGGCCGGATAAAGCCGGTAACTAAAAAACGGGCCGGTCCCGATTAACACCGAGTGCTGGGCTTCTTCCAGATAGAACGCATAATGGTCGTCCTGTTCGGCTTCGTCCCCGTATTCAAAATTTGCCCCGCCGATGTCGGACAGGATTGTGTTGCGGGTCTCTATCTGGATGCTGCCGTCGCTGCGTTTTTTGATCCAGACCTGAACACTGGCTACCTGTTACAATGAATATGCCCCGGGGCAATTAATGCGGAAACGGACCCTAAATATCCTTCACCAACCGCAAGGCATCATAGATCGCCGCATGGGTGTTGCGGGCCGATATGGCATCCCCGATGCGAAACAGCTGGAATGCCCCATCTGGGTTGGTGACGATGACCTGCGGCTGACCTGCGATCAGGGCGTCGTAATCGACCTCGCCCAGATTGCGGGACATTGGTTTTAGCGCAAAATACAGATCGTCCAGCGGCAGGGTGCCGTGGTTCACCACGATCTGGTCATAGGTGGCCATGCTGCGGTAATCGCTGTAATCGGTGCCGATGATGGCGCGCAACCGGTTGCCGTCGCGTTCCACGTCCATCAGGCGGCGGGTCACGGTAAAGGTTGCGTCCTTGTCCTGAAGCGCACGCATGTAGGGGACCAGATTCATTGCCATCACTTCGGGGGCAAAGCTGCGGTCGGGCGTCATGATTTCCACATGTGCGCCGCTGTTGGCGATAACTTCGGCGGCCTGCAGGGCAGGGTGGTCGCCCGCATCGTCATAGACTAGCACGTTCTGGCCCGGTTTCACATCGCCCGCGATGATGTCCCAGCTGGACACCACCAGATCATTGCCGGTTTCCAGAACTTCGGTATCGGGCAGGCCACCAGTGGCGATGATCACCACATCGGGGGACAGGGCGGTAACGTCTTGGGCCTCGGCCCATGTGTTGAAGCGAAAATCCACATCGCGCGCGGCGCATTGGGACATGCGCCAGTCAATAATGCTGATCATTTCACGCCGGCGCGGGTTTTGCGCGGTCAGGCGGACCTGCCCGCCGGGATCAGAGGCGGCCTCAAGCACTGTCACCTTATGCCCCCGCTCGGCCGCCACACGCGCGGCTTCCAGACCGGCGGGGCCAGCGCCGACGATCACCACGTTTTTGCGCGTCTTTGCGGGCGGGATGTCGTGCGGCATGGTCAGTTCGCGCCCCGTTGCGGCGTTGTGCATGCACAGGGCCTCGCCCGCGCCATAGATGCGGTCCAGACAATAGGTGGCACCGACGCAGGGGCGGATGTCGTCCTCGCGCCCCTCGATGATTTTGCGCACGATATGCGGGTCGGCCATATGGGCGCGGGTCATGCCGACCATGTCCAGCAGACCGGCGGAAACCGCATGGCGGGCGGTGGCGACATCGGGGATTTTGGCGGCATGGAAGGTGGGCAGGCCGGTGGCGGCCCGCACTGATCCCGCAAAATCCAGATGCGGGGCGTTTTTCATGCCTTGCACTGGAATCATATCGGTCATTGCCGGATCGGTATGGATGCGCCCGCGAATGACGTTCAGGAAATCCACCATGCCGCTGTCGCGCCATGTGTTGCAGACGGTGATGCCGTCCTCAAATGTGGTGCCGCCGGCTTGGGCCTCGTCCACGGTAAAGCGCATGCCGACGATGAAATCATCCCCCACCCGTTTGCGGATGGCGCGCAGAACCTCCATGGAAAACCGCATCCGGTTTTCCAGCGAGCCGCCATAGGGCGCCTCGAGCGTGTTGGTCAGCGGCGAGATGAACTGGTCCATCAGATGGCCGAACACCTCAAGCTCGATCCCGTCCATGCCACCGGCCTGCATCCGTTCGGCGGCGTCGGCGTAATCGGTGATGATGCGGGCGATGTCCCAGTCTTCCATCTTTTTGACAAAGGCCCGATGCGCCGGTTCGCGTTTGTGCGACGGGGTGACGGCGGGCAGCCAGTCGCCCTTGTCCCAGCGGGTGCGCCGGCCCAGATGGGTCAGCTGGATCATCACCGCCGCCCCGTGTTCGTGGCAGGCATCAGTCAGGTTTTTGATCCACGGCACCACCTCGTCCTTGTAGGCAAGGATGTTGTTGAACACCGGCGGGCTGTCCTTGGACACGGCGGCCGATCCGGCGGTCATGGTCAGGGCAATCCCCGCCTTGGCGCGTTCCTGATGGTAGGCGCGGTAGCGGTCCTTGGGCATGCCGTCTTCGGGGTAGGCGGGTTCGTGACTGGTGGTCATGATCCTGTTTTTAAGGGTCAGGTGTTTTAGCTGGTAGGGTTGCAACAGGGGATCGTTTGACATCGGGCCGGCTCCTTTAATACCACGCATCTTCTACCGATGCTTTTTTCTTGGCAATGAATTCTTTCAACGCTTCATCCTTGGCAATATCCAACTGCGGGGCCTGATAGTCGGCAAGGCGTTTCTTCCATTGGCGGTTGGCGCGGATCATGCCATCCTCGCTGCCGGATTCGGACCATGTTTCAAACGGCTGGTCATCGTTAAAAGCACTGTCCCAATAGGCGGTTTTATAGTGGCGCATGGTGTGGGTGCAGCCGAACATATGTTCGCCGGGGCCTTTTTCGGCCAGCGCGTCAAAGCCCAGCGTGTCGTCATTCACCTCAACCCCGTTCAGATAGGCGTGCAGGGCGCCGCAAACATCCGTATCCATGATGAATTTCTCGTAGGACATCGACAGCAATCCGTCCAGAAATCCGGCGGAATGCAGGATGTAGTTGCCGCCGCTTTGAATGGCCGACATCATCGACATCATGCTTTGCTGCATGGCCTGCCCGTCGGGTAGTTTCGAGGTGGTGAAGCTGCCTGCATTGCGAAGGGGCAGGTTCAGCCGCCGCGCCAACTGCCCCATCACAAGGCTGCCGGTCGCCGGTTCCGGTGTGCCGAAAGTGGGCGAGCCCGAGCGCATCGCCAGCGTCACAAGGAAGGACGCCAGCACAGTGGGCGCGCCGGGGCGCACCAGTTGGGTTAGGGCACACCCCACCATGCTTTCGGCCAGATTTTGCGCAATTGCTCCGGCCATAGTCAGCGGTGCAACAGCCCCGCCCAGCAGGAAGGGCAGGTGGATTGATCCCTGACCCGCCGCAGCATAGGCACGGATGCCACGGGTGGAAACGCCATCCCAGATCAGCGGCGAGGTCGAGTTGAAATTGCCCATGATCACGCAGTTCTGATCGACGAAATCCGCGCCAAACAGGACGCGGCACATCTCGATACTGTCCTCGGCCCGTTCGGGGGCTGTGATAGACCCCAGAAAGGCGCGGTCGGACAGGCGCATGTGGGCGTAAACCATATCCAGATGGCGTTTGTTCACAGCAATATCGGTCGGCTCGCAGATGGTGCCGCCCGAGTGGTGCAGCCATGGGCTGCTTTGCGCCAGCTTCACGAAGTTTTCGAAATCCTGCATGGTGCCATAGCGCCGCCCCTTGTCCAGATCCATCACGAAGGGCGATCCGTAAGCAGGCGCAAATACCGTTGCATCGCCGCCGATCTGCACGGATTTGGCCGGATTGCGGGCGTGCTGGGTGAATTGGGCCGGGGCGGTTTTCAGCAAGTCGCGGATCAGGCCGGGTTCGAATTTGATGTTCCAGGCTGTGGCGGAAACTTCGGTCACCTTGCCGCCGGCCTGTTTGAACAGGCGCACGGTTTCGGGGTCATCGCGAAATTCGATGCCGATTTCGGCCAGTATCCGGTCAGCCCCCTGTTCGATGCGGATCAGGCTTTCCTCGTCCAGCAGATCATAGGGCGGGATTTTGCGGGTGATATAGGGCACATACATATGCGGGTTTTGGCCCGCCTCGCTGCTGCGTTTGCCGCCACGCCTGCCGCGTCTTTGAGGGGAAGATGCCATAGGAAACCCTTTGCCGGATAGAATCGACACAACTGTCGAGAAACAAAGCATATCTGTCAATATACTTGTCCCCCGGTGGTGTGTCGGGTAAACTGTGATCCATGGAAAGTTCAGCAATATCAAAGCCTGACCGTAAAACCGCGCCGCGTGGCTCTGAAACGCTTTGGCTGCAAGCGGCCTATGACATGCTGGTGGAATCAGGGGTCGAGGCGGTCAAGGTGATGCCGCTGGCCAAGGCGCTGGGCCTGTCGCGCACCGGTTTTTACTGGCATTTCGAGGACCGCGAGGCGCTGCTTGAGGCGTTGCTTAAGATGTGGGAAGACAAGAACACCGGCAATCTGGTGCGTCAAACCCAAGCCTATGCCGAGACCATCACCGAGGCGATGTTCAACCTGTATGATTGCTGGCTGGATGGTGATCTGTTTGACGCGCGTCTGGATCGGGCCGTGCGCGGCTGGGCGCATAATGATCCGGCGGTGCAGGCGCGGATTGATCGGGCGGATGCGCAACGCAAGGTGGCGATTATGGAGATGTTCCAGCGGTTTGACTATAGCGCGGCGCAGGCCGAGGTGCGGGCGATGACGGTGCTGTATACGCAGGTCGGGTATATCTCGATGCGGGTGGAAGAACCGCTTGAAGAACGTATCAGCCGGATGCCGGAATATGCGGCGGTCTATACCGGTCAGGCCCCGACCGAGGCCGAAATCCGGCGGTTTCGTGCCCGCCATGCGGGACGTAAAGAATAACGGTGTGATCGCTGGAATTGTTCTAGACTATCTGTTACATTCAAGTTTGCGAATATTTTTCAGGATGGAAACAATCCCCCTGTCCGACAACGGGACACGGGGGCGTCACAGGGGAGAATGACAGTGAAAGACAAGGTGCTGGATAAGCTGAAGGGCATTGTTTACGGGCCGGATGGCGCGGACATCGTTTCGGCGGGGATGGTTTCGGATATTGTGGTGCAGGGCAGCAAGGTGATCTTTTCGATTTCGCTGCCGCCGGGGGCCAATGAAGGCGCCGGTGCGATGCAGAAAGAGGCCGAAGAAGCCGTGGCGGCGATTGACGGGGTGGAAACGGTTCTGGTGGTTCTGACTGCCGAAAAACCGGTCGAGCCGCGCGACAAGGAGCCGCCCAAGTTAAGTAACAAGCCGGATCGCCCGGTCGGGCCGGACATGCGGCCTGCGGCGGGGGCGATCCCCGGGGTGAAGGCGGTTCTGGCGGTGGCGTCGGGCAAGGGCGGGGTTGGCAAATCGACCACCTCGGTCAACCTTGCGCTGGGTTTGCGGGCGCTGGGGCTGAAGGTTGGTCTGCTGGATGCGGATATCTACGGCCCCTCGATCCCGCGTCTGATGGGGATCACCGAGCGGCCCAATATCGTGAATGACCGTATTGTGCCGATTGACCAATACGGTCTGAAAGTGATGTCGATGGGGTTCCTGATGGACGAGGAATCGCCGGTGATCTGGCGTGGCCCGATGGTGGTTTCCGCCCTGATGCAGATGGTGCGCGAGGTCGAGTGGGGCGAGCTGGACGTGCTGGTTCTGGACATGCCGCCGGGCACGGGGGATGCGCAACTGACGCTGGCGCAACAGGTGCCGCTGGCAGGGTCCGTGATTGTTTCGACCCCGCAGGATCTGGCGCTGATCGATGCGCGCAAGGGGTTGAAGATGTTCAAACAGGTGGATGTGCCCATTCTGGGGATCATCGAGAATATGAGCACCTTTATCTGTCCGCATTGCGGCGAGAAATCGGATATCTTTGGTCATGGAGGTGCGCAGGAAGAGGCGGCCAAGCTGGGCGTGATGTTCCTGGGCGCGGTGCCGCTGCATATGGATATCCGGCATTATTCGGACGAAGGCACACCGGTAGTGATTGCCGAGCCGGACGGAGAACATGCCAAGGTTTACAAGACCATCGCGATGAAGGTTGCGGCCCTAATGGGCGAGGCTGGCGGCGACGAGGAATAAGGTTTCGCTGGGTTGACGCCCGACGATCAACGCGCGCCTCTTAAT
>WGBJ01000532.1 GCA_015494385.1 Marinosulfonomonas sp. | reverse complement strand
GCCTCTTTATAGGCCGCATCGGTGAACCCGGCTGCCTTGCCTGCACCTGCCTCGATCAGGCAGTCATACCCCAGTTTTTGCAGCTGAAGCGCACTTTCGGGGGTCATCGCCACCCGCGCCTCGCCTTCAAAAACCTCTTTCGGTGTTCCGATTTTCAAAGCCAGTTCCTCCTTCTTTTCCCCACGCGCGTCTACACATGAATGTGACCATTTGTCAGTGCTAAACGCCACATTCACTATTTGCAATATGTTCTTTAACGCCCATATACTTCAGGCGTATCATCAATGTGGAGTAGACCAAATGCAAGGCCAAGTCACCAGCCCCTTTCTGCAATCCAGCCGCCGCGTCTTTTTGACCGGAGCAATTGCGGCTGTTGCCGCCGGAATTGCGTTAAATGCAGCACCTGTTCAGGCAGGCGAAGCCACCATGACCCCGCCCGAGGCCCATATGGCAGCGGTCGCGGGCGACATCATTCTGGTCGATATCCGCACCCCACCCGAATGGGCCCAAACCGGTATCGGCGAAGGCGCGATTGCGCTGGATATGACACAAAAGGATTTTGTCGATTCACTGGTAAAGCTGCGCAATACCTATCCGGAAAAACCCATTGCCGTGATTTGCCGCACCGGCAACCGTTCGGGCTATGTGTTTGACGCGCTGACCAAACAGGGCTTCCCCGGTCTGGTCAATGTCCCCGAAGGCATGGCAGGTGGTCGCAACGGCAAAGGCTGGATCCCGCGCGGGTTGCCCACCTATCCAGGCACAAAGGAAGAAATTGAAAAGCGTCTGAACGACGTGATGAATCCGGCCTGATAACCCCGAAATCTTTCAAAGATTTCGGTCTGTTTTCTTTAAAAGAAAACAGCTCCGACGTATCGGATTACAACCAGCGCCGCACCTTGCGTTCGTATTTTGCCCATTGCGCCCGATAGGTGCGGCGCAGGTGTTTTTCCTCGCCTTCGATAAAGCGTTTCTCGATCACCCAGATGAAAATCGGTATCAAGGGCAGGGACAACACAGCATCCCAGCGCAGGATCAGCCCTGCCAGCACCAGCGCATCCCCCAGATAGATCGGGTTGCGTGTGCGCCGGTAAATGCCGGACTGCACAAAGGCGCTGCTTTCGCGACGTGGCACGATGGTGGTTTTGTGGCGGTAAAACTCGACCACCGCCAGCAGCATCAGCAACAGGCCACCGCCCACCAGAATACCGCCCAGCAGGTCGGCCCAGACAGGGCCGAACGACAGGCCCATCGGGAAATATGTGGATTGCGCCCAAGCGATTGCAATAAACGCGGCAAGCCATACGGGGGGGAGTTCGATTTGTTTCATAGCGGCGGTTTATAGGGGGGTTTTGGCAGCAGGCCAAGATGGGTTTGACTGCATCGCAACACAATGACGCGATTTTGATCAGGCTGGGATTGGCGATTAATATGTTCTAAGCAATTCCAATGGAAAAGATATTGATCAGCGCCTGCCTGACGGGCAACCCCGTGCGATATGACGGCGGGGCGAAAACGTCTACCAACCCGAATCTGGCACGCTGGCAGGCCGAGGGCCGCCTGATCCCCCATTGCCCAGAAGTAGCCGGTGGCCTGCCCACCCCGCGCCTGCCCGCCGAGATCGAGGCAGGGGGAAATGCAGGGCAGGTACTGGCTGGCAAGGCGCGAATCCTCGACAATGCGGGCGGGGATGTGACGCGGGCCTTTCTGGCCGGTGCGCAAGCCACATTGGCGCTGGCCCGACAATACGCCTGCCGCCATGCTGTGTTGACCGATGGCAGCCCGTCTTGTGGCACCTCCTACATCTATGCGGGGCGGTTTGACGGCCATCGCACGGCAGGCATGGGCGTCACAGCTGCGCTGTTGCAAAGCCGCGGCATCAGGGTGTGGAATGAAACACAGATTGATGAACTGGCCGCTTTGCTTGGTTGCAAATAGCCCCTAAGCTCCGGCCTGTATAACAGGAGTCCCCCGATGACCGATTTTGCCGCCACCAAAGCCATGTTCCACCTGCCCGAAGGGGTGATCTATCTGGACGGCAATTCGCTTGGCCCCCTACCCAAAGCCGCCGTGGCGCGGATGGAGCAGTGTATGCAGGACGAATGGGGCGAGATGCTGATCACCGGCTGGAACCGCGCCGGATGGATGGAGCAACCCATGCGCGTTGGCGACCGTATCGCGCGGCTGATCGGGGCCGAGGCGGGGCATGTGGTGATGGGCGACACCCTGTCGATCAAGGTCTATCAGGCGCTGGCCGCCGCGTTGGAAATGCGGCCTGACCGGCGGGTGATCCTGTCCGACAATGGCAATTTTCCGACGGATTTGTATATGGCCGAAGGGCTGATAGGCTCGCTTGGCCGCCAGCACCAGTTGATCACGCCTGCGCCCGGGGATGTGGCGGCGCATATCAACGAGGATGTCGCCGTGCTGATGCTGACCGAGGTCGATTACCGCACGGGGCGCAAGCACGACATGCAGGCGCTGACAGAACAGGCCCATGCGGCGGGTGCGATGGTGATCTGGGATCTGGCCCATTCGGCGGGGGCCTTGCCGGTGGACCTGTCCGGTGTCGGGGCGGATTTCGCCGTGGGCTGCACCTATAAATACCTGAACGGCGGCCCCGGTGCGCCTGCCTTTATCTATGTCGCCCCGCGTCATGCTGATCAGCTGCGCCCTGCGCTGTCTGGCTGGCTGGGCCATAGCGCGCCCTTTGCTTTTGATCTGAATTACACTGCCGGTGCGGGGATTGAGCGGATGCGGGTTGGCACCCCGCCGGTTCTGCAACTGGCCGCATTGGAGGCCGCGCTGGACGTTTGGGACATGGCGGATATGATCGATGTGCGCCGCACATCAATCGCCCTGTGTGACCGGTTTATTGCCGGGGTCGAGGCCACCTGCCCCGCCCTGACACTGGCCAGCCCGCGGGATGGCAAGGAACGCGGCTCGCAGGTGTCGTTCCGGTTTGAACATGGCTATCCGGCAATGCAGGCGTTGATTGCCCGTGGTGTGATTGGCGATTTTCGCGCGCCCGACATCATGCGCTTTGGCTTTACCCCGCTTTATATTGACGCGGCGGATGTGGATGCGGCGGTGGCGGTGATTGCCGATGTGATGCAGAATGATTTGTGGGATCGGGATGAATACCGGCAAAAGTCGCGTGTGACGTAAGCATGAAATGCCTGCGGCGCGGATATTTGGGCCAAGAAGAAGGTGGGAATGGTGCTTTTGTTCGGGCGCGGCGCGTGCTAAACTGTTAAGTTCAGAAGGCAGGAAAACAGGGGCGCGCGATGGCATATTCGGTGATTGTAAACGGACAGCGGTTTGATGTTGATTTGCCCGGTGATGTGCCTTTGCTTTGGGTTTTGCGCGATGAGCTGGGGCTGAGCGGCACCAAATACGGCTGCGGGGTTTCGGCCTGTGGCGCCTGCACGGTGCATATGGATGGCGAGGCGGTGCGATCCTGTCAGGTGGCGCTGGAAGATGTGGCAGGCGAAGTGACCACGATCGAGGGGATCGGCACACCGGATGCGCTGGATGTTTTGCAAAAGGCGTGGGTGGCCCATCAGGTGGCGCAATGCGGTTATTGCCAGTCGGGGCAGATCATGCAGGCGGCGGTGCTGTTGGCCGCAAATAATGCGCCCTCTGATGCCGAGATTGACGAGGCGATGAGTGGCAATCTGTGCCGCTGTGGCACCTATGGGCGGATACGGGCGGCGATCAAGACGGCGGCCTCCGAAATGCGGGGGGAATAGGCATGGGACGGATTAAAAAGTATACCCGACGCGCGTTTATTGTATCCTCGGCTGCTGTGGCCGGTGGCGTGGCCTTTGGCGTTTACATGTCAAAAAAGCCGCTGGAAAACCCGCTGAAACCCGAGGCGGGCGCGGTGACGCTGAACCCCTATCTGATCATTGATCAGGAAGGCGTGACCATCATCGCGCCGCGCGCCGAGATGGGCCAGGGGGTGCAAAGCATGCTGGCCGCTCTGGTGGCCGAGGAGCTGGATGTGGCGTGGGAGGACGTGCGTGTGCTGCATGGCCCTGCGGCGCAGGCCTATTACAACGGGGAGCTGATCACCGGACATGCGGAATACGAAGACGGCAAGCGCAGCGCGTGGCAGGAATTTGTGCGCGATGCGATGGATGTGGTGCCAAAAACACTGGGCTTGCAGGTCACAGGCGGCTCGACCGCTACGATAGACGCCTTTGAAAAGATGCGTCTGGCGGGGGCCACAGCGCGCGAGGCGTTGAAACTGGCGGCGGCAGAGCGGTTAACCGGCCCATTGCGCACCGAAAACGGGCAGGTGATCGGAGCGGACGGCAGCGCCATTGCCTATGCGGAGCTGGCCGAGGCGGCAGCGAAGATTGCCCCGCCCGAGGATGTGATCCTGCGCCCGTCATCGGAATGGAAGTATCTGGGCCGTGACATGCCGCGTGTCGATATGGTGGCGAAATCCACCGGCACCGCACAATATGGCGCGGATGTGCGGCTGGAGGGGATGAAGTTCGCCACAGTGCGGATCAACCCGCACCTTGGTGGCGGAATGAAATCCTATGACGCCAGCACAGCGGAAAAGATGGCCGGTGTGGAACGGGTGATTGATCTGGGCAACGGCATTGCCGTGGTGGCCAGCAACACATGGCTGGCGTTTCAGGCGGCGGATGCGGTGGATATTGACTGGGAGGACGCGCCCTACCCCGCCACCACCGACGGGCTGTTCGCGGCGATTGAAAAAACGCTGGACGAGGCCCCCAATTCCACCCTGCGTGACGAGGGCGATACATCACTCATACCCGAGGGCGCGACAGAAATCAGCGCTGAATACCGCGTGCCCTATCTGGCCCATGCGACGATGGAGCCGATGAACGCCACAGCACTTTTCACGGGTGATGCGCTGGAAATCTGGTGCGGCAATCAGGCGCCGCTGGTGCTGGCCGACAAAGCCGCCGATGCCGCCGGGCTGTCGGCGGATCAGGTCACGGTTCACACCCTGTTCATGGGCGGCGGATTTGGCCGCAGGGCCGAAGCGGATGTGGCCATTCTGGCCGCCAAAGTGGCCAAGGCGATGCCGGATGTCCCCGTCAAAGTGATGTGGAGCCGCGAAGAGGACATGCGCCATGATTTCTACCGCCCCGCCGCCATCGCGCGGATGAAAGGGGCGGTGAAGGACGGCGAAGCGGTGGTGTTTGACGCCCGCATCGCCGCCCCTTCGGTGACGAAACAGTCGATGTCACGCATCATGGGCTTTGCCCCGCCCGGACCGGACCCCGCACATGTGGAAGGGGCCGCGAACCAGCCCTATGACATCGCCAATTACCGCGTTGCAGGGCATCTGGCGGATGTGGATGTGCCGGTGGGGTTCTGGCGCTCGGTCGGCAATTCCTTCAACGGGTTTTTCCACGAGAGTTTTATTGACGAATTGGCCCATGCCGCCGGGGCTGACCCGTTGCAATTTCGCTTTGACCATATCGCACCGCTTAGCCCGCCTACGGCCAAACTGCTGGCGGCCGTGCGGGATATGTCGGGATGGACCGGAAAAACGCCGGATGGCATCGGGCGCGGGGTGGCTGTGACGTGGTCCTTCGGCACACCGGTGGCGCAGGTGATCGAGGTGGCCAACAGCGATGATGGCATCCGCATCACCAAGGCATGGATTGCCTGTGATGTTGGCACGGCACTGGACCCGCGCAATATCCGTGCGCAGATGGAAGGCGGAATGATTTACGGGTTGTCCGCCGCCATGCATGGGGAAATTACCTTTGCCAATGGCGAGGTGGAGCAGGAAAACTTCCCCGACTATGACGCGCTGCGGATGGGGACGGCACCTGTGACCGAAGTGCAAGTGCTTGAAAACAATCCACATATGGGCGGCGTGGGGGAGCCGGGCACACCGCCCTCCATGCCCGCACTGGCCAATGCGCTGTTTGACCTGACGGGCAAACGGGCACGGGAATTGCCACTGTCAAAGCTGTTTGATTTCGCGGGGTAACTCATTTTCTGCGACGGGAAATCCGTTTAACCCCGTTCTATCTGTCACCGAAACAACAACAGGAGACAGATATGAAAAGCTTGATATTAGCCACCAGCGCCCTGGTTCTGATCGGTGTGACCCTGCCTGCGGCAGCCGGTTCCAATCATCCGAAATGGGACCGGATCGAAGACCGCATCGACCGTCTGGAAAACCGGCGCGACGAGCGCGTAAACCACGGTCGGCGCGACCGGATCGAAGACCGTCTGGACCGCTGGGAAGACCGGCGTGATCGCAACGGAAAACCGGTGCCCAAATTCATGCACCGCTGGGAACGCCACAGTTGGAAACGTCGCCTGCATAACTAGGTGTGGGCCTGAAACAGGATGCGCGGCGGATCAATACCGCCGCGTAACCCGATCTTGACTTAGAGCATGTCGCACCAAATCGAATTCACCGCCCAGACCGAACGCATTCGCTTGCGCGAACGCTGCCTCGGTCGGGCCGGCGAATGCTCGAATCTGATCAAGTGCGACACGCTCTAGTTAATCCCGTTCGCCTGTTGCAGGGCGCGGACGTAGGCGACGATTGATTTCACCTCGGCATCGGTAATGCCATCTACCGGTGGCATATTGCCGAATTTCCAGTGGTGCGACCGAACCCCGTTACGCGCGGCCATCAGGAACGCCATGTCACCGTGATGCCCCGGGCGATAAATCTGATGCACCAATGGTGGGGCGACCCCCACCTGCCCCACAGCATTATCCCCGTGGCAGGTGGCGCATTTGGCATTGAAGGCCAGCTTGCCGATGGCGGCCTGCCCCGTCAGTTCGGGCACCGAGACCTGAACGATCGCTCGGCCAGCCGGTGCGTCCCCCGTGGCAGGAGCCGCCACCTGGTCAGGGGATTTATAGTTACTGTAGATCAGCGCCCCGAATCCGGCCAAGGCCAATACCGCGATTCCCAACCGCATATTGTTATTCATTTCTTTTCGCTCCTGTAGCTGTTTCCAGCACAGTTTGCGGTTTCCACTTGGGGGAGGGTCAAGCGGTTTTTAGCACCGTACGCTGCCCGTTTGCCCAGTTGCGAACAGCGTCACCGAAGTGCGAAAACAGCGGCTTTGAAACCGGGTCTTTTTCGGCATTGAATTCCGGGTGCCATTGCACCGCCAGGGCAAAACCCGAGGCATCTTTGATGGAAATCGCTTCGGGGGTGCCATCATCGGCGATGCCGTCAATCACCACACGCGGGCCGGGGGTTTTGATACCTTGGCCGTGCAGGGTGTTTGTCATCACCTCGTGTTTGCCGATGATCCTGTCAAACACGCTGCCTTCGGTGAAATGCACACAATGGCGCAGGGCAAATTTTTCCTCGAGCGTGCCGTCGGGGGGCATCCGGTGGTTCATCCGCCCCTCAAGTTCACGGATCTCGGGGTAGAGCGTGCCACCCATCGCTACGTTCA
This sequence comes from Marinosulfonomonas sp., assembly GCA_015494385.1. GTDB lineage: Bacteria > Pseudomonadota > Alphaproteobacteria > Rhodobacterales > Rhodobacteraceae > Profundibacter. Next base: position 5,838 of record WGBJ01000532.1, on the reverse strand, counting down.
CCTCTTGAAAACCGCGGCAAATACCGAAAAACGGCTGGCCCCGCTCGACACAGGCGCGGATCAGCGGCAGGGTGATTTCATCGCGGCAACGATCGAATTCGCCGTGTTTTTCGGTGGCTTCCTCGCCGTATTCGGACGGATGCACGTTGGGGCGCCCGCCGGTGAACAGGAACCCGTCGCAACTGTCCAGCAGATCCTCGACCGAAACATAATGCGGGTTTGCAGGCACCATCAGCGGCACACATCCCGCAACATGGCTGATCGCTTCGGCGTTCATCTGGCCACTGGCATAGGCGGGGTAATCATCGCCCAGCATGTAGAAATTTGAAATGATGCCAATTACGGGTCGTGCCATCGGGGAACCTGCGATTAAATAACAGTTACCGGACTATAACCCAAATTCGCCCTACATTATAGCGCACACTTATGCACAGTTGGCCTGCTATATGTGCCTGCGCGCACAGCCATCAAGGCTCGGCCACCAATCCGGCCTGAGTGGCGCCAGCAACGGCGGCGGCTTCGTCATTGTCCGACGCATCCCCCGTCACACCGACAGCGCCGATAATGTGGCCCGCATCATCGCGCAGCAGTACCCCGCCCGGAACCGGCACGACCTGCCCGCCGAAAACCCCGTTCATCGCGGTCATGAAATAGGCCTGCTGTTCGGCCCGCGCCATCTGGGCCTTGCCGCCCATACCCAGCATCACCGCGCCATAGGCCTTGCCCTGCGCAATGCCGAAGCGGCCGGGCGATGCACCGTCCTGCCGTTCAAACGCCAGCAAATGCCCGCCCGCATCCAGCACCGCAACCGACAGCGGGTTCAACCCCATCTGCTGCCCCTTTTCTAGCGCGCCGCGGATGATAGTGCGCGCGGTGTCCAGTGTCAGATCGGTCATGATGTTTCCTTTGCAAGTTCTGCTTTCAGCTCCAGCCGCCGCGCATGCAGCACCGGTTCGGTATAGCCCGAGGGCTGCTCCCGCCCCTTGAACACCAGATCGCAAGCGGCCTGAAAGGCGATGCTGTCAAAATCCGGCGCCATCGGGCGATAGAACGGATCACCCTCATTCTGGCCATCCACAACAACCGCCATCTTGCGCATCGCCTCCATCACCTGATCCGCGGACACCACCCCGTGATGCAGCCAGTTGGCCAATGCTTGCGAGGAAATGCGGCAGGTTGCGCGGTCTTCCATCAACCCGACATCGTGGATATCCGGCACCTTGGAACAGCCCACCCCCTGATCAATCCAGCGCACCACATAGCCAAGGATACCCTGCGCGTTGTTTTCGATTTCAGCGGCAATATCGCCCTCGGACCAGTTGGTGCCATCGGCCAGCGGGATGGTCAGCAGATCGTCCAGCGTGGCACGCGGGCCACCAGCGGCGATTTCATCCTGACGGGCGAAAACATCCACCTTGTGATAATGGGTTGCGTGCAGGGTGGCGGCCGTGGGGCTGGGCACCCATGCGCAATTGGCCCCGGACAGCGGATGACCGATCTTGGCCACCAGCATATCCGCCATAAGATCGGGCATTGCCCACATTCCCTTGCCGATCTGCGCCTTGCCCTGCAAGCCGCAGGCCAGCCCGATATCGACATTGCGATCCTCGTAGGCCTTGATCCACGGGGTGTGCTTCATCTCGCCTTTGCGCACCATCGGTCCGGCTTCCATCGAGGTATGGATTTCATCGCCGGTGCGATCCAGGAAACCGGTATTGATAAAGGCCACACGGTTTTTCGCGGCGCGGATACATTCCTTGAGGTTCGCGCTGGTGCGGCGTTCCTCGTCCATGATGCCCAGCTTGACGGTGTATTGCGGCAGGCCCAGAATTTGCTCGACACGGGTAAAGATTTCATCGGCGAATGCCACCTCGTCCGGCCCGTGCATTTTGGGTTTCACCACATAGACCGATCCCGCGACCGAGTTGCGCAAACCATCGGTTTTGCGCAGATCGTGCATGGCAATCAGCGTGGTCAGCATGGCATCCATCAGCCCCTCGGGGATTTCGTTGCCATCAACGTCCAGAATGGCCGGATTGGTCATCAGATGCCCGACATTGCGCACCAGCATCAGGGCGCGGCCCTTCAGGGCAACGGTGCCACCATCGGGGGCAGTGAATTCAAGGTCGGGGTTCAGGGCGCGCGTGATCTCGCGGCCGTTTTTCACCAGCTTTTCCGACAGATCACCCTTCATCAGGCCCAGCCAGTTGGAATAGGCCAGCACCTTGTCTTCGGCATCGACGGCGGCGACGGAATCTTCGCAATCCATGATGGTGGACAGGGCCGATTCCAGCCGGATGTCGGCCACATGCGCCTTGTCATTGGCGCCGATTTCAACGTCTGAATTTATCTCGATAATGATATGCAAGCCGTTGTTTTTCAACAGGATTGCTGTCGGCGCACCCGCATCCCCCCGATAGCCTGCAAATTGCGCGGGGTTCTTCAGCGCAGGCACCAAAGCGCCCGCCTCTACCCGATAGCCGTCATGGTCTGCATGGCTGCCCTTGGCCAAGGGCACAGCCTCATCCAGAAACGCCCGCCCCCATGCAATCACCCGCGCACCGCGTGCGGGATCATACCCCTTGCCCGCAGGCAGATCGCCCAGCGCATCGGTGCCGTAAAGCGCATCATACAGCGACCCCCAACGCGCATTTGCGGCGTTCAGGGCAAAGCGGGCATTCATAATCGGCACCACCAGTTGCGGCCCCGCGATGCTGGCGATTTCAGGGTCCACATTTGTGGTCTGAATGGCAAAATCCGCCCCCTCGGGCAGCAAATACCCGACGTCATGCAAAAACGCCTGATAGGCCACCGCATCATGCGCCTGCCCGCGCCGCGCGACGTGCCAACCGTCGATTTTCGCCTGCATATCGGCGCGAATGGCCAACAGATCGCGGTTTTTTGGCCCCAGATCATGCACCAGTGCAGCAAAACCTTGCCAGAAGGTTTCCGCATCCACGCCTGTGCCCGGTAACGCCTGCCCTTCGATAAAAGCCACCATATTTCCGGCCACCTGCAAGCCGTATTTTTCCACCCGATCCGTCATTTCCTACGCTTCCTTTTCATATCCTGAGGCACCCGCCAAAGTGAGATCTAATAGCAAAACGATCTCTACTCAAGCATTTTGGTAAAATAATATTACCAAAGTAAACAGGAGCCAGTCTAAATGCCTTGCCTGCACAGCGGCAATCGCTGGTTTTCATAGGCTGCTTCAGGATTTCTTTGAAAATCACCCGGCATTTGCGGGAAATACGAACAACCGGCTTGCCCTTGCCAGTAAATCTCCATGCGTTACACCGATGGGGAATGACGAAAGGACACCCCATGCCGGATAGCCAAAAGATTTACCTGAAAGATTACACTCCGCCCGCCTATCTGGTGGACACGGTGCATCTGACTTTCAAACTGTCGCCCAAATCCACCCGCGTGATTTCGAAAATCCGCTTTGTCCCCAATCCGGACAGCGACAACCGCGACTTTTTCCTGCATGGCGAACATCTGACCCTGATCCGCGCCGCGATTGACGGGCAGGAATGCACCCCTTCTGTCAACGACAAGGGTCTGACCGCGCAAGTGCCGGACGCCCCCTTCACATGGGAAGCCGAGGTCGAGATCAACCCGCAGGACAACACCGCGCTTGAGGGGCTGTATATGTCCAACGGCATGTATTGCACCCAATGCGAGGCCGAGGGGTTTCGCCGCATCACCTATTACCCCGACCGCCCTGATGTGATGGCCACTTTTACTGTGCGGATCGAGGGCGATCTGCCGGTGCTGCTGTCCAACGGCAACCCGACCGACAGCGGGGATGGCTGGGCCGAATGGCATGATCCGTGGCCCAAACCGTCCTATCTGTTTGCGCTGGTCGCCGGTGATCTGCGCAACCACCCCGACACATTCATCACCAAATCCGGCCGCAAGGTGGATCTGAACATCTGGGTGCGCCCCGACGACATCGACAAATGCGCCTTTGGCATGGAGGCGCTGAAAAAGTCGATGAAGTGGGACGAGGATGTCTACGGGCGCGAATATGATCTGGACCTGTTCAACATCGTTGCGGTGGATGATTTCAACATGGGGGCGATGGAAAACAAGGGGCTGAATATTTTCAATTCGTCCTGCGTATTGGCCAGCCCCGAAACCGCCACGGATGCCAATTTCGAGCGGATCGAGGCGATCATCGCGCATGAGTATTTCCACAACTGGACCGGCAACCGCATCACCTGCCGCGACTGGTTCCAGCTGTGCCTGAAAGAGGGTCTGACGGTGTTTCGCGATCAATCCTTCACCGGCGATATGCGCGGCCACGGAGTGAAACGGATCAACGACGTGCTGCAATTGCGCGGACGGCAATTCAGCGAAGATCAGGGCCCGCTGGCCCACCCCGTACGCCCCGATAGTTTCGTTGAAATCAACAACTTCTACACCGCCACCATCTATGAAAAAGGCGCCGAGGTTGTGGGGATGCTGAAACGGCTGGTTGGCGATGATGCCTATGGTCAGGCGCTGGATCTGTATTTTGAACGCCATGACGGTCAGGCCGTGACAATCGAGGACTGGCTGAAGGTGTTCGAGGATGCCACAGGCCGCGATCTGACACAGTTCAAACGCTGGTATTCGCAGGCCGGCACGCCGGTTCTGACGGTAACAGATGACTATAGTGACGGCACCTATACCCTTCATTTCAAACAGGAAACACCACCCACACCCGGGCAGGATGTTAAGCAGCCCCAAGTGCTGCCCATCGCTGTTGGCCTGTTGGGGGCCAATGGTGACGAGGTGCAGAAAACCGTGGTGCTGGAGATGACGAAAGCCGAGCAAAGTTTCAGCTTTGACGGGCTGTCGGCCAAACCTGTGCCGTCAATCCTGCGCGGGTTTTCCGCCCCCGTGGTGCTGCATCGTGATACAGACAACACCGAGCGCGCCTTCCTGCTGGCCCATGACACCGATGCCTTTAACAAATGGGAGGCAGGGCGTGATCTGGCCAAGGACAGCCTGTTGCGCATGGTCACGGACGGGGCGGCCCCTGACACCGGATATCTCAAGGCGCTGGCCCATGTGCTGCGCGACAACACCCTTGATCCGGCCTATCGGGCATTGTTGATGCGCACCCCGTCCCAGGACGACATTGCGCAAACACTGTATGAAACCGGCCACACGCCGGACCCGTTGCGCATCTACCGTGCAGCGGAAACCATGGCGCAGGCCAAGGCGCAGGAATTGCAGGACCTGCTGCCGCGTCTATATGCCGAAATGCACACCCCCGCCCCCTATTCACCCGACCCCGAGCCGGTGGGAAAACGCGCCCTGCAAGGGGCGGTTCTGTCGCTGCTGACGCGGCTGGATGGCGGCGATCAGGCCCGTGCGCAATATGGTGCGGCCGACAATATGACCCAGCAATTCGGCGCATTGGCCTGCCTGCTGGACGCTGAAACCGGCGCCGAGGAACTGGCGGCGTTTTATGATCAATGGGCGCATGACCGGCTGGTGATCGATAAATGGTTCGGGCTTCAGGTGGCAGTTGCCGCCCCCGAAAAAGCGGCAGACATTGCCGACTCCCTGACCAAACATGCTGATTTCGACATGAAAAACCCCAACCGTTTTCGTGCAGTGTTCGGGGCCTTGTCGATGAATGCGGCGGGTTTCCACGATGCCTCTGGTGCCTCTTATCGTCTGCTGGCCGACTGGCTGATCAAACTGGCTCCGGTGAACCCGCAGACCACAGCCCGCATGACCACCGCCTTTCAAAGCTGGCGGCGGTATGACGAGGGGCGGCAACGGCCACCTGAAGCCCGAACCATTTGTCGATCACCAACCGGTCATGCGCCCATTGATCAT
>WGBJ01000531.1 GCA_015494385.1 Marinosulfonomonas sp. | reverse complement strand
TCATGTAGACAACCATGTAGGGGATGCCAACCTGACGGCCCAGCAGGATGTGCTCGCGGGTCTGGGGCATCGGGCCGTCGGCTGCGTTCACAACCAGAATGGCACCATCCATCTGTGCCGCACCGGTGATCATGTTCTTCACATAGTCGGCGTGGCCGGGGCAATCGACGTGCGCGTAGTGGCGTGTCTCGGTTTCATATTCAACGTGGGCTGTCGAAATGGTGATCCCGCGGGCCTTTTCTTCGGGCGCGCCGTCAATTTCGTCGTAGCCTTTGAAATCACCAAAATATTTGGTGATCGCTGCCGTCAATGTCGTTTTACCGTGGTCAACGTGGCCGATTGTGCCGATGTTAACGTGCGGTTTCGTACGTTCAAACTTTTCCTTAGCCATGGGTTTGGCGCCTCGTAATTGGGGGGCCAGGTGGCCCAGTTCATATAAAGCGGGGATTTATTGAGTTTGTGACCTGAAATCAAGTGTCTGATTACAGGTTTGCAGGGCGCGACTGTTTTCGGTCACAGACCGGCACCTGCTGCCCTAATTGTTGCTGGCCGCCGCGGCTGGATCATCCACTTCGTGCACCTCGCGTGGGGGCAGGCCGAACCATTCGGGGTTTTCCAGCAAATACCTCTGGATCAGCCGCGCCGCGTTGCGCGACAGGTTGCGCATTTGCACGGCTTTGGAGTTCCGTATTCCCGATCCGATGATAAAGGTGCTTTTTTCGGACCGTTCAAACACCGTCAATTGTTTGGGCTCCTCGTTCAGTTTACGGCCGGTGCGGTCGTCAAAAACAGTTACGCTGATGATCAGCACGGATTTAGGCGTTGCCACCATGGGCACACCGGGAACGGCCAGAACATAGGCATCCACATGGGTTCCGATGTGGAAATAGTGATCGCCGTCATAATCGCCCAGACGTTTGTTGATGGCGTCCTTTAATGCGGCTTCCCAATCGTCGGGATCGGCCTTGCGCGACAAGGGGCCAGCCTGCGCATCATCGGCAATGACGATGTTATGGCCCAGCCGGAAATCCCCCATCGGCAGGGCCGGCTCTTCTTCGCCAGTCGGCGTGCCGCAGGCGGCCAGCAGCCCCAGACCAAAAGTCAAAACCGTAATTCGCATCGTAGAAACAAACGTCATTCAAAGAATCCCTTCCAGCAACCCGTTCGGGATACAACAGCCAACTACGTTTCGCAATCTTGGCGAATTGCCAAACCGGTGCCGCACACTATACTTGTGCCCATCATGCCCAGATCCGCCCCTTCTGTTCCCGTCAAGGTTCCTTTGGTGACCGAACCCTGGGGGATTTTCCGCTCGCTTGCCGCCGCACGGCGCAATGTGCTGGAAATCCTGCCCGATATTGCCACCCGTCAACCGATGGTTTCAGGCAAGACCGGCAAGCGGTGGCATATGGTGATGGACCCGGATGCCCTGCGGCATATCCTGAAGGACGGGCTGCGGAATTATCCGAAATCGGATGTGACCAAAAACATCCTGCGCCCCGCAATTGGTGACAGCCTGTTCATTGCCGAAGGGGCGCATTGGCACTGGCAACGCCGCGCCGCCGCCCCTGCGTTTTCACCCCGCAACATCGGCAATCTGGCCCCCGTGATGAGCCTTGCCGCTGACCGCGCTTGTGAGCGGTTAGACAAGGCCCAAGGCGGCGCTGTCGATATGTTCGACGAGATGACGCTGACCACCTTCGAGGTGATTTCCGACGTAACCTTTTCCGGTGACGAAGGGTTTGACCGCGCGGCAATCCACAAGGCGATCGACAGTTACATTGATCAGACGGCCAAGATTTCGCTGCTGGATATTCTGGGCGTGCCATCATGGGTGCCGCGCCCGTCACGGTTGATGTCCTCGGGTGCGTTAAAGCAAATGAAACAGGTGGCCGATCGGGCGATTGAAAACCGCGCACATGCGGACAAGCACGAAACCCCTGATCTGCTGGACCTGCTGTTGTCCGGCGAAGACCCTGAAACAAAACGCCGGATGAACACCGCCGAATTGCGGGACAACCTGCTGACGTTCATCGTTGCGGGGCATGAAACAACCGCGCTGACACTGGCCTGGGCGCTTTACCTATGCGCCTTTGACCAGAGCGTGCAGACCCGCGCAAGGGCCGAGGCGCAATCGGTTCTGAACGGGCGCACCGCAACGGTGGATGATCTGCCAGCGCTGCCCTATATCCGGCAGATCATCGACGAAGCTCTGCGCCTGTATCCACCCGCCGCCATGCTGTCGCGCACGGCACAAGCGGCTGATACACTATGCGATCGTGAAATCCGCCCCAAAGATACCGTGATGCTGCCGATCTATGCACTGCATCGCAACCACCTGTTGTGGGACAACCCCGATGCCTTTGACCCGGACCGTTTTGCCGACCCTGCGCAGATTGACCGCTTTGCCTATCTGCCCTTTGGGGCCGGACCACGGGTGTGCATCGGTGCGGGGTTCGCGATACAGGAGGCGGTGATCATTCTGGCCACCCTGCTGTCGCGGTTCCGGTTCACGGCCATTGCGGGGCGTGATCCGAAACCGGTGATGATCCTGACATTGCGGCCCGAAGGCGGGGTGTGGTTGAAAGCCGAACCGCTCATCGCTTCCTGACGGGCGCTCTTTGCGTTAGCGAGGAAAGCCGCAAGGCTTGAGGAGCGGTCAGGTGAATTTGTTGTCCCTCGGGAAACCGCGCGGGGCCATCCGGCCGGCACTGGCCCGTTTGCCGGTCCATTCCGCCAGATCCGTTTCGGTCCGCGTGCGCCCCGCCGGATCAAGCCATGACAGCCCGTCCGCCAGATTGAATGTCGTCGCGTCGCTTAGCCCGCCGTCCTTGTATTTCTGCAGACGCACACCTTTGCCG
>WGBJ01000530.1 GCA_015494385.1 Marinosulfonomonas sp. | reverse complement strand
GGGGCGGGCTTCGGTCATGTCGGATTGCGCGCTCATGTCCGGCACAGGACATCAAAGCCGGCGTTTTGGCAATAGGTTATTCCAGCAGAAGCGAACCTGCGATAATCCACATCGTCAGCGCCACAACCCCGTCCAACACGCGCCACGCCACCGGTTTGGCAAACAGCGGCGCCAGCAGTCGCGCACCGTATCCCAATGCAAAGAAAAAGGTAAAGGATGCCAACGTCGCCCCTGCCGCAAACATCACGCCATCGTCGTATTTTGTGGACACCGAGCCAACCAGCACCACCGTATCCAGCCATGCGTGCGGGTTCAGCCATGTCATCGCCAGACAGGTCAGCAGGGTTTTCTTCAGGCTGTTGGCCTGAATATCGGACGCCGCCAGTGCCTGCCCGCCCCTGAGTGCCGCGCGAAAATTCTGCCAGCCGTACCAGATCAGGAAGGCCGCACCCGCATACAGAAACGCCGGTGCCAGCCAAGGGATCAGGTTTGAAACCACCTCGAAACTGCTGACGCCGATGGCAATCAGAATGGCATCCGACAGCCCGCTGACAAAGCAGACCACAAACACATGTTCGCGCCGCAGCCCCTGACGCAGCACAAAGGCATTCTGCGCCCCGATCGCAAGGATCAGGCTGAAGCTGAGGATAAATCCTGCGGTGAATGTCTGCATCAAAATCTCCTGTTGTTGACAGGGGATAGCGCGGGGCGCATCATTAGGCCAGTTAACTATTCTATTTGTGGATTAGCATTTCTAATGATGGACTATACCCAGATGGCCGCCCTGCGCGCCATCCTGCAAACCGGCAGTTTTGACGGCGCGGCGGCTGTGCTGAACGTCACCCCTTCGGCCATTTCCCAGCGGATCAAGGCGCTGGAGGACCAGTTGGGCACGGTGCTGATCATTCGCGGCACTCCGGCCACGGCCACCGCCGCCGGTCAACGCCTGTTTCGCCATGCCGAGGAAGTGGCGCTGCTGGAAACCACCCTTGGTGATGATCTGGACGGGCTGGCCCCCGGTCCTGCCGCACCGGTGCGGGTGGTGGTGAATGCCGACAGTCTGGATACATGGTTCATCGAGGCGATGGCGCAGGTGGACGGGGTGCTGTTCGACATCAGCACCGATGATCAGGATTTCAGCGCCGACTGGTTGCGACGGGGCGAGGTGATGGCGGCAGTGACGGCCCATGCCAAACCGGTGCAGGGCTGTGACAGTATCCCGCTGGGGGCCTTGCGCTATCTGGCAACGGCCAGTCCCGATTTTGCCACGCGGCATTTTGCGGACGGGTTCACCGCCGCCAGCGCCAAAACCGCGCCGATGCTGATGTTCAATCGCAAGGATTTATCGCAACACCACTGGCTGACGGCGCAATTTGGCAAACGGATCACCCCGCCCTTGCACCTGTTGCCCAGCACCCGCGGCTTTGTCACCGCGGCACTGGCCGGTATCGGTTGGGGGCTGAACCCCGAACCGCTGGTGCACGAGCATATCAAGGCCGGAAATCTGCTCACTCTGGGCGATACATCCACCTATGACGTGCCGCTGTTCTGGCAGTTCAACCGTGTGACGCGACAGGCACTGGCCCCGCTGACCCGCGCGGTGCGGCAGGTGGCAGGGGAATGGCTGGTGCAGCCATAAAACGCGTTCGGTCAACATTTGAAGGCGCGCATAAACCCGTTCGCAGCAGGGGCAATCATTGCTTGATCCGGGGCAGGTTTAAAGCTGTTCCAGCACCTCGTCGCTGGCCTCGAAATTGGTTGTCACCCGCTGCACGTCGTCGTCATCTTCCAGCGCGTCCACCAGCTTCATCAGTTTCTGCATGCCTTCCAGATCCAGCTCGGTTGTGATGTTGGGGCGCCAAACCAGTTTGACGGTTTCGGCCTCGCCCAGTTTCTCTTCAAGCTCGCCTGCGACAGACGCCAGATCGGTGTCGGCGGTTACGATCACATAGCCCTCGTCGGTGTCCTCGACATCTTCGGCACCGGCTTCTAGGGCGGCTTCGAATACGGTGTCCAGATCACCCGCCGACAGCGGATACAGGATCTCGCCTTTGCGATCAAACATGAAGCCGACCGAGCCGGTTTCCCCCAGATTGCCGCCGTTCTTGGTAAACAGCGAACGCACGGTGCTGGCGGTGCGGTTCTTGTTGTCGGTCATCGCCTCGACGATCACGGCAACGCCACCGGGGCCATACCCCTCGTAACGGATTTCATCGTAATTATCCCCCTCGCCCGCCGCCGACTTTTTGATCGCGCGTTCGATCACGTCCTTGGGCACGGAATTGGATTTGGCCTCTTTCACCGCCATGCGCAGGCGCGGATTTTTATCGGGGTCCGGATCGCCCATTTTGGCGGCCACGGTAATTTCCTTGGACAGTTTCGAGAACAGTTTCGAGCGCAATTTGTCCTGACGCCCCTTGCGGTGCTGGATGTTTGCCCATTTTGAGTGGCCTGCCATGATGATACCCCGTCGAGTTTTTTGCAGATTTCAAGCCTCTATAAAACACCAAAGGGGCCTGCACAACATTTCAAAGCTGCGGATGGTGATTTCAACCGCATATATTGGGCCCCGCGCACCGTATTCGCGAAATCCCCGAAATCTTTAAAAGATTTCGTCCTGTTTTCTTCAAAAGAAAACAGTCCCGCACGACAAAACATTGCAATAGACAGCAGTATAAGTTTCAACTGATCCCGAACAAACAGGAGCCGCGCCCGTGACCAGTGACCAGATTATCCTTTTTTCCCTGTTCGGGGCCGTGTTTGCCCTGCTGCTGTGGGGGAAATTCCGTTATGACCTTGTGGCCTTTACCGCCCTGCTGGTCGGGGTGGTGCTGGGGGTGATCCCCACAAAACACGCCTTTGACGGGTTCGGCCATCCGGCCACGCTGGTGGTGGCGCTGGTGCTGGTGGTGTCCGCCGGTCTGGTGCGCTCGGGGGCTGTGTTTCTGATCACCCGCACACTGGTCGACAGCTCACGCAAGCTGGGCGCGCATATTGCCCTGATGGGCGCCATCGGCGGGGTGCTGTCAGCCTTTATGAACAACGTCGCGGCGCTGGCCCTTTTGATGCCGGTCGATATTCAGACCGCCCGCAAGGCCGGTCGCAAACCCGGCCTGTCGCTGATGCCGCTGTCATTCGCCACCATCCTTGGCGGCATGGTCACCCTGATCGGCACGCCCCCCAATATCATCATCGCCACCATCCGCGAGGACAGTCTGGGCGAGCCCTTTGGCATGTTCGATTTCGCCCCCGTCGGCGGGGTGACCGCCATTGCCGGTCTGCTGTTCGTGGCCTTCATCGGTTGGCGTCTGATCCCGCAGGGTGACGACTCGACCGAGGCCGGCGATCCGATGGCGGATATGGCGCAGTATATCGCAGAACTGACAATTCCCGAAAATTCAAAACACATCGGCAAACGCCTGCGCGATCTGACCGAAGTGGCGGATAAAAACGATGTCGCCATCCTTGGGCTGGTGCGGGACGGCAAGCGGCGTTACGGCACCGCCCAGAACGTGAAATTACAGGCGGGGGACGCACTGGTGCTTGAGGCCAGCCCCGATGCGCTGGACGAATTTCGCGCCGCCCTGTCGCTGGATTTTGCCGACAGCAAACGCCAAGAGGCGCTAAAAGCCGACGGGGACGGTCTGCAAATCGTCGAGGTAGTGGTGCCCGAGGACAGCCGCATCAACGGCAAGACCGCGCAGGCCATCGGCCTTGGCTGGCGTCAGCGCACGGTCCTGATGGGGATTTCCCGCAGCGGCAAACGCATCACCAAACAGGTGCGCAAAACCGTGGTGCGACCGGGCGATATTCTGTTGCTGCTGGTGCCACAGGACAAGGCGGCAGATGTCACCGAATGGCTGGGCTGCCTGCCGCTGGCCGATCGTGGGCTGGCTGTGACCGACGAGAAAAAGGTCTGGCTGGCCATCGGCATGTTCGCCGCGGCCGTGATTGCCGCCAGTCTGGGGCTGGTCTATTTGCCAATCGCGCTGGGGCTGGTTGTGGTGGGTTTTGTGCTGACCAAAATCCTGCCGCTGGCCGATATCTATGACCATATTTCATGGCCTGTGGTGGTGTTGCTGGGGTCGATGATCCCGCTTGGCTCGGCCCTGGAAACCTCGGGCGGGACCGAATTGATTGCCGGTTGGCTGATCGACCTGACCGGCGGCATGCCGCCCTGGGCGATCCTGACGGTGCTGATGATCGTCACCATGTCGCTGTCGGATGTGCTGAACAACACTGCCACCACCATTGTCGCGGCCCCCATCGGTATCCAGATGGCGCAAACGCTAAACGTCAATCCGGATCCGTTCCTGATGGCGGTTGCCGTTGCGGCCTCTTGTGCCTTCCTGACGCCGATCGGGCACAAGAACAACACGCTGATCCTTGGTCCCGGTGGCTACAGCTTTGGGGATTACTGGAGGATGGGCCTGCCGCTGGAAATTCTGGTGGTCGCCGTCAGCATTCCGGCGATACTGGTGTTCTGGCCGCTGTAGCGCCTTTAGGCCGGATAGTCATATTCGCGCACCAGCGCCCAGAAGTCGCGGTTCAGATCCTGCAGGCGACCGATGGCTTTTTCGATGTTCCGGCTTTCTGCATCATCGACCGGCTGCATTTTGCCCACCTGAATATCGTGTTTACGATCCTGAATCCGCATCATGATGGTCTGGATCTGGCCATCCTCGGGATCAAAGGAATAGATGCAGTGGTTATAGCGGTTGCGCAACGCCGCCTCGCGCATCAGGGCCGTTGTCAGTTTTAACACTGCCTGTCGCTGATCGTCGGGGCAACGGTCCATCTTGGCCAGACGGTTCACCATATCCACACGCGCACGGGTGGTGTTCAGGGTCAGGAAAATCACCACCGCCACGTCCTTGTCCACCCCCGCCAGTCCGGCAATGAGATGGATCAGCAGGCTTTCGGTGTTGGTCCATGTGTAATTCAGCCGCCCGACCAGTAACAATACCTGTTGCAAGGCCGCTTCACCCGCATCTTCCGGTATTCCAGTCGCATCGGGCGGCACTGATATCATCTGGCCGCGCCCTTCAGGTTCATATACCGCATCGCTGCTTCGGTCCGGTTCTTGGCGCTCATCTTGGAAATAATATGATGGATGTGCAGCTTGACCGTATGTTCCGACAACTTCAGCTTTCGGGCAATTTCCTTGTTTTGCATCCCGCCGACCACATGTTCGATCACCTGTGTTTCCCGTTTGGTCAGCGGATTTTTATGCGCCCTGTTTGCAACCTGCGCCGCCTGCACTGCCTGAACTTGGGCAGGTTCTGGAAATGCATCTTCAGTCTTGGAGGCATCCCATTCCCGATAGAGCGCCTCGCGGCGGACCACCACTTCGGGCGGAAAATAATCCCCGCCGCAAATCAGCAACCGGATGACGGACAGCCAGATATCAATGCCGACATTCATCGGAACATAGCCCTGAACGATAGTCCGTGCACTGTCCAGCATCTGGGCCGAGAACCTGCGGGACAACAAACGGTCAAGGTCGGCCTCCCAATAGGCAACGGCCAAACGTATGGAAGGATATTTGCTGGCCATCGTATCCAGAATGCTTTTGCAAATTTCCTGATCTTGATGGCATTGCTGCGCTTCAACAACGACCAACCCGATAGGAGACTGGTTCCACTGGATATAGTTTTGAAACTCGGACAATTCGTCAAACCGCACAGCTTGTGAATTGTCCAGTTCACCCGCAATCGTTCTTAACAGAACATCTGAAAAACATTGTTTGGACCCGATAAACACCAGAACATCGTTCTGCGCACCTGTCCCGACCGGAGCCCCCTCCGGGTCGTTCTTCATGTTTATATTTCCCATTTCCCACCTTTATAAATTTACAGTTCCAAGCCGGGAATGGCGAATTCAAATTTTGAATACCCGCGTTCGGTAATAATACCCGAACTCCGATGGCTTGGGGCCTAACAAAAACAGGCCGAATTAAAAAAACAGTACATACTTAAAACAGTAACCACTCGCATCAAGGCTACAGTAGCATAAAAACTGCCAGGGGTGGTATTAACCATTTGATTAGTAATTTCAGCCACGCCAGTAGATCGTTCCAGCATTGTTTTCGAGCCGAACTACACCCAATGGGGCAACCCGCAATCCAGGATATGATTCCACCTAATCCAATGGATAGCCGAGGCCAAAACCATCTATTCATTTGGTCGGGTAGAGAGCCGTTCAAATCTATTCTTCTTTTATGAAAATGATCAATACCATGTTGTTTTTGTGTCATTTTTTAGGCAGCCCCAAACAGCAAGAGCAGAATAGACCCTTTGACCAGCTATTTCTTTCCATCGGGAATCGGCAATATCAATCCAGTCGCCACATTTTTCGCGGCGCATGTATTTTAGAGAATTTGATTTGTTGATTGCTGTTTTTGATGTGGGCCGTTCGCCCCAACAACAAAACAGTTTGTTGCCAAAAACAGCATAATGAAAGGGGGTGCATGACCATAAACACGATTCGTTTCGGCTGCCGATAATATGTGCGCCGGAATTCTTTAACTCAAAAATTTTCATCATACCCGCAATGGTCGTTTTGGATAGACTGACGATCGACGGGTCCAAATTTAAAGGAGTTTCGCTATGAGCGGAAGTCGTCACGGAAATCTCTTCGCACTTCAAGGTCAACTGCAAGGTCAACTGCAAGGTCAGGGCCAGGGTCAAGGACAGGGTCAAGGACAAGGCCAGGGTCAACACCAGGGCCAAGGCCAGGGTCAGAGCCAAGGTCAGGGGCAGCAGCAAAGCAGCGAGAACCTGAACCTGAACGGCAATGCCAACGGCAACCTGAACGGAAACCTGAACTACAATGAAAACCATTCAGGTTCCGAAAGCGGCGCGGCCGCCGGTTCATGGGCTGATTCCGGCTCTAATTCCAACTCGGGTTCAGAAGCCCAGTCAGGCTCTGATTCCAATTCGGACAGCTCTGCAACTGCGGATGTCTCGAATGTTTCATCGGCCAATGTCAACAGCACTTCCAATACGGATGTAAATGTCGACATCAGCATGAATCTGGACGGATACGAGCCAACAGACGATGATTTTGCCGATATCGACATCAATATGGTCGGCAGCACCATCGGCAATATTGTCCTGTCAGAAGGCCCAATGGCATTTGATCCCGGCAATGACATCGATCTGGACACTGTCCTGAATGACGCCCTGAACGGCGACGGCAATGTCGGAACGGTAAACACCCAGGTCAACACGCTGTATGACAATGACGAGCTGAACAATGCAACCGTCAGCAATGACGGCACCTTCAACCAGAACGGTGACTCCAGTGGTGGCTCTGCGTCTGCCAGTGAAGGTATCGGCAATTCCGGTTACGGTGGCAATGGTGGCGGGAACGCTGACGCCAATGGCAATGACGGCTATGCAGCAGCCAACGGCGGCAATTCCAATGCAACCGGCGGCACTTTCGAAGACGTTGACGGTGGCTCGAACGATGCCGGAAGCGGTGGCACTGGCGGAGGTGCCGGAGCCTTGTCAGCAGGTCTTGGCGGACTTGGCGGCGGATCCGGTGATGGCGGCGACGGCGGTTCGACCGATGCTGGCGACGGTGGTGCAGCCACTGGCGTAGGTGTTGGTGTCGGGCTGGGCCTGATCGCAGCCGGGCTGGGCCTGGGTGCCGGCGAAGGTGGTGATGGCGGCGGCAGCGGCGACGCTGACGGTGGCAACGGACCTGGTGTCGGTGTTGGTATCGGTGTCGGTGTTGGTGTTGCAGACGCCATGGGCGGCATGGGCGGTATCGGCGGAGGCGCCATTGGTGCCGGAGCCAGCGCAGGTGACGCAACAG
>WGBJ01000529.1 GCA_015494385.1 Marinosulfonomonas sp. | reverse complement strand
TTGCCGCCAACAGCGCCCGAAAGCAGGCCAATAATCAATTCCATCATTTACTCAATCCTCCCAAACGGAGCCAATCAATACACGTCTACAACGCGGCCCCGAACGCCGCAGATGCGGCAAGCCTAACCGGAAATTGACAATTTTCAACAAAAGTTAACAGTTTCCGTCAGGTCAGCCGTTGCTCTCAGCTTCGGATCTTGTGGATTGTTCTTGCAGGGATTGCAGTTTTTCAGGCCAATTCGATTTGATATATGCCAGTGTTTGCTCGATTTCCCGATCCGAAAGCACATCCCCGAAACCGGGCATTCCGCTTTTGAACCCATCAAAACCCGCCCTTTTCATCGCAGCGGCCCCACCCAGCTTGATGTATTCGAACAACAACCCGTCCCCGTGATGCCATGTGTGGACGGTTTCGTCCTGCGGCGGGGCGGGCAGGATGCCGTTTTCATCCGGCGTTTTCCAGTTCGCCTGCCCCTCCAGATTGGCCCCGTGGCAAGAGGCGCAGTTTTCCTGATACAGTTGCTGCCCCAACCGGACATCCTGCGGCGGGCGATTGGCAAGCAGCCACCATCCCCCTGCCACCAGCGCAATGGCTGGCACCACAAACAATGAAACCAGCCCTGTTTTCATGCCTCGACCCGCACCCATGTGCGCATTCCGGCCGCCTGATGGGACAGCATGTGACAGTGAAACAGCCACTCGCCAGGGTTTTCGCCGATAAAGGCGATTTCCTTTGTTTCGTTGGGCTGCACCAGAATTGTATCCCGCAGCGGCCCCAGTGTACCGTCTTGGCGGACCTCTTGAAAATGGTTGCCGTGGATGTGCATGGCGTGCGGGAAAACGGTGTCATTGACGATTGGAATGCGCAGGGTTTCGCCTTTGCCGACCACGGACAACGGTTCCTCGGGCATCCCTGCCACCCCGTTAAAGGCCCAGATTTGCCCGTTTTCAATCAATTCATTGGCGTCCATTTCCTGCCCGTTATAGACGGCCTTTCGCAAGCCCCCCATCGCGCCACCCGTCATGCGCAATTCTGCTGTGCGGGCGGTGGATACATCGGTGAGATAGGCAATCGGGTTGGGGGGGAGCGCGCCAACCAGATCACGCGGGTTGGCTGATTTCTGGCCGGTAATCGGAATTTCCGACAGGATGAAAACCTGATCCCGATCCTGAATTAGAAACTGTGCCTTTTCCCCGACATCACCCGTCACATCGACAATGAAATCCACCCGCTGCGCCGGTGCCAGCACCATCGTTTCCGCCGCCATTGGCTGTTGCAGCGGCATCCCGTCCAGCGCAACGATATGACCGGTCATCCCCCGCATCCCGAATTGCATGATCCGGTCGGTCGCCGTGTTGACAAACCGAAGGCGCAACCGCTGGTTTTTCTGCACCGCCTGCACGTCGGGGAACAGGCGCGCATGGATATAGTTGCCCAGACGGCCGCCATGGGACCAGTCGTGTATCTGGCCAAAATCCGCTGCGATTTGCGCCTTTTGTGTCAGCCGCCAGTCGTCCATCAGAACCACGATGTCATGGTCCACCTCGGGGGAGTCCGGCTCGTCCACGATCAGCACACCATAAAGCCCGCGCGCGACCTGTTCGGTTGACTGGTTGTGCGAATGATACCAATAGGTGCCCGCATCCGGCACGGTGAAATCATAGAGGAAATCGCCCTTCGGTTTCACCGCATCCTGCGTCAGCCCGGGCACACCATCCATTGCATTGTCAATCCGCAAGCCATGCCAATGCACCGCTGTATCCTGCTTTAGCGCATTCACCAACCGGCGCTGCACCCGCGCCCCTTGCCCGACGCGGATCATCGTGCCCGGCACGGCACCATCAAACGCCCAGACATCGGTTTGGGGATATTCAGCGGGTGCAACCTGCACCTTGGCCGGACCTGCCCGCAGTTCGCGGATTTCGGTGGCCCTTGCGATGTTGGGCATCAGGGCAAGCGCCGAGACACCGGCGAAGAATTGTCGTCTTGTTATACTGGGCATTGCATTGGCCTTTTGATGGATGGTTGGCAGTAGAATTACAGGTCAGTTGTTCCCTTCGGTATGCCCTGTATCTCCGGCGT
>WGBJ01000528.1 GCA_015494385.1 Marinosulfonomonas sp. | reverse complement strand
TGCGTTGGTGAAAACGAGCCCTACGGCGGACATCTGATCGGTGATTCCGTGGACCGGCACGCGATTGCCTATAACCGGCCCAATGTGCTGATCGAGATCCGCAACGACCTGATCAAAACCGACGAACAACAGGTCGCATGGGCCAAACGCCTTGCGCCGATCCTGGAACAGGTGCTTACTGACAGCGGACTATAGGAGGTTGTCATGCCACATATCATCGTTGAATACGCCGGACATCTGGATGAAACCCACTGCCTGACCGGTGTGTGCCAAACCCTGTTTGATGCCGCCGCCGCGTCCGGTGTGTTTCCCGACGTTTCCGCCATCAAGGTGCGTGCCATCCCCGCCCCCTTCTTTCGCATCGGAACCGAGCCGCAAAGCTTTGCCCATGTCACCATCCGCCTGTTGGCCGGACGAGACGAGACCACCAAGGCCGATCTGACCCGCAGCATACTGGCCGCACTGGATCAGGTTCTGCCCGATGTCGGCAGCCTGTCGGTGGACATCAAGGACATCGACACCGCCACCTACGCCAAACGCACGCTTTAGGCCGCCCTGATTTTTTGAAAAAATCAGACCTCTTTTTTTGAAAAAAAGAGGCGCGCCGTATAACCAAAAGGATATGCCAATGGACGACCAGACCCGCATCGAAATCGAAGCCGCCGCCTTTCGCCGCCTGCAACAGCACCTGATGCAGGACCGCAAGGATGTGCAGAATATCGACATGATGAATCTGGCCGGTTTCTGCCGCAACTGCCTGTCACGCTGGTATCAGGAAGCCGCCGCCGAACGCGGGGTGGAAATGACCAAGGACGAGGCGCGCGAAGCCTATTACGGTATGCCCTATTCCGAATGGAAAGAGAAATACCAGACCGAAGCCGATCCGGAAAAGCAGGCCGCGTTCAAGGTGGCATTTGCCGAGAATGTGGGCAAAGCCGACTAACAAGGAAGGGCACCCCATGTTCAAACCCCTGCTGATCGCCTTGCTGTCCGCCACACTAACCGCTTGCGTTCCGGACACCGGCCCGACACCACCGCCCGCCGAAACCGCCCTGACCAAAGAGGCCAAATATTTCGTCGGCCCGTGGGTTGAGGTTTTGCCAGGCGGGACCGGATCAGGGTTCGAGTTGTCGGCAGATGGCAGCGCAAAGGCGATTGACGATCCCCAAACCATCTATTCCAGTTGGCGTTTTGCAGATGGCAAACTGTATCTGACCACCGCTGAAACTGTAGGGAATGCGATCAAGACCACGGAAACCGGCCACCGTGTGGAAATCATCGACGAGACCAGTTTTCGCATGTTTTCCCAAGGTAGCGATTGGCCACAGGTTTATCACTACAACAGTGCCGATGTGAAACTGCAGTAAAGCGTCACGGGCAGTGTATCCGCAACCAATGAACATAAAAAACAAGGACAGCGCCCGACCCTGGGTGGGCGCATGCTCAGGTTTTGAATGATCCGACCTTAAACTTGGTCCTGTGCTATTGTTTAATTGCCACGTTGCAAAAGCGCCCTCCCGTGGGGAGGGTCGGGCGCTGTCCGGCTTCGCCGTCCGAAGATACCTGTCGGGGTTTCGGTCCGGTTTTCTACTAAGATACTAAATCGCCGCCTTCAGGCTCTCGTCCAGATAAATCTCGCGCAAACGGGCCGCCACAGGACCCGGCGTGCCATCGCCCAGCTTCACGCCGTCCACTTCGACCACAGGCATCACGAAAGTGCTGGCCGAGGTGATAAATGCCTCGTCCGCATCTTGGGCTTCTTCAATGGTAAAGCTGCGTTCCTCGACTTCCATCTGCGCCTCTTTGGCAAAGCGCAGAACGGCCTTGCGGGTGATGCCGTGCAGGATGTCGTTGGACAATTCGCGGGTGATGATCTTGCCACCCTTGACGATATAGGCGTTGTTCGATGTGCCCTCGGTCACTTTGCCGTTCTCGACCAGCCATGCGTCATCGGCACCGGCGGCTTTGGCCATCATTTTACCCATCGACGGATACAGCAGTTGCACGGTTTTGATATCACGACGGCCCCAGCGCTGATCCTCGATCGAGATCACCTTGATGCCCTTTTTCGCCACCGGATTATCCGCCAGCCCCGGCTTGTTCTGGGTGAACAGCACGATGGTGGACGGCACCTTGGCCGGGTCGGGGAATACGAAATCGCGATCATCCGGCGCACCGCGGGTGATTTGCAAATAGATCATACCCTCGTTGATGTCGTTCAGCCGCACCAACTCGCGATGCACCTCAAGCAGATCATCCATGCTGATCGGGCTGGCCATGTCCAGTTCGTTCAAGGACCGTTCCAGCCGCACCGCGTGACCTTCAAAATCAATCAGCTTGCCATCCAGCACGCTGGTCACCTCGTAAACGCCATCGGCCATCAGAAAGCCGCGGTCAAAGATCGAAACCTTTGCTTCGCCCTCGGGCATGTATTCGCCGTTCAGATATACAGTTCTGCTCATCGGTTTCTCTCCTGTTCAGCCCCAAAGGGCGGCGTTTGGCGGATGCACACCGGCATCATCGAATTTCAAAGGCTCGTCGCGGTCTTCGGCCAGCAACAGCGGTCCGTCAAGGTCTGTATAGGCCACGCCCTGTGCGATCAAGGTGGCAGGGGCCATCGCCAGCGATGAGCCAACCATGCAGCCCACCATCACGCCGTAACCTTCGGCTTCGGCCGCTTGGCGCAGGGCAATTGCCTCGGTCAACCCGCCGGTTTTGTCCAGCTTGATGTTGACGATATCGTATTTGCCCTTCAGCGCGGGCAGGCTGGCGCGGTCATGGCAGGCCTCGTCGGCGCAAACGGGAACGGGGCGTTCCATACCGATCAGGGCGTCGTCATCGCCTGCGGGCAATGGTTGTTCCACCAGCCCGACCCCGAGGCGCACCAGATGCGGGGCAAGGTCGGCGTAAACCTCGGCGGACCAGCCCTCATTTGCGTCGATGATGATGCGGGATTTCGGCGCACCGGCACGCACCGCTTCCAGTCGCACCATGTCGTCGGGCGTGCCCAGCTTGATCTTCAGCAGGGGACGAAAAGCGTTCTTTGCCGCCTGTTCCTGCATCTTTTCCGGCGTGTCCAGCGACAGGGTATAGGCGGTGATTTCCGGTTTCGGGGCGGGCAGACCGGCCAGTTCCCAAACCCGTTTACCGGCCTGTTTTGCCTCCAGATCCCACAGCGCACAATCCACCGCGTTGCGCGCGGCACCGGGGGACAAAGCATCCTGCAATTGCGCGCGGGTGATATCCGCAGGCAAACCTTCGATTTCGGCCGTCACACTGTCCAGCGTTTCGTCATAGCGGGCATAGGGCACACATTCGCCCCAGCCGGTCACGCCATCGCGCGTGACGCGGACGGTCAGCACCTTGGCCTCGGTCCGCGAGCCGCGCGAGATGGTGAACACCTGCGCCAGTCTGAACACATCGGGGGTAACGGTTATTGTCATTGTATTCTCCTGACGTCAGGGTTCATCGCTTCCTTGCGGGCGCTCTTCACCCGCGAAGAAAGCTGAAAAGCTTGATGAGCGCCAGCCTAAATCGCGTCCAGCGCATCCACCAGACGACCGGCACCCTGACGGAACGGATCGACCGCCGGAACGCCTATGCGTTTTTCGACCTCTTCCAGATAGGACAACGCCTGATCCTCGTCAAAATGCTGGGTGTTCACGGAAACACCGGCCACCTGACATTTCGGGTTTACCACACGGGCCAGCGGCAGGGCAGTATCGCGCAACTGCTCCAGCGTGGGCAGGGAATACTCCGGCAGGCCGCGCATATGGGTGCGGGTCGGCTCGTGCGCCAAAATCAGCGCGTCGGGCTGGCCACCGTGGATCAACGCCATTGTCACACCGGAATAAGAGGCATGGAACAGACTGCCCTGCCCCTCGATATGATCCCAGTGGTCATCGTCATTGTCCGGCGTCAGATATTCCACCGAACCGGCCATGAAATCGGCGATCACCGCATCCAGCGGCACCCCGTGGCCGGTGATCAGAATACCGGTCTGGCCGGTTGCGCGGAAGGTTGATTTCATACCGCGTTTGTTCATTTCGGCATCCATCGCCAGCGCCGTATACATCTTGCCCACCGAACAATCGGTGCCAACCGCCAGCACCCGCTTGCCACTGCGTTTCTTGCCGTTGGCAATCGGGTATCCCACCGAGGGCACCCGCACATCATGCAACGTTCCACCATAGGTCTGCGCCGCCGCCACCAGCGGGCCTTCGTCGCGCAACAGGTTGTGCAACCCGCTGGCAATATCCATCTCCAGCTCAAGCGCCCGCACCATCACATCGCGCCAGCTGTCGGAAATATGACCGCCACGGTTGGCCACACCGATCACCATGGTTTTCACACCGGCCGCCTTGGCCTCTTCCAGCGTCATATCGGTCAGGCCAAGGTCGGCGCCACAGCCCTCCATCCGGTACTGGCCCAGCGCGTTTTGCGGCCGCCAGTCCTTGATCCCCTGGGCCACTTTGGCCGCCAATTGGTCCGGCGCGTCGCCGAGAAAAAGAAGATACGGTGTTTCGATCATGATTCTGCCCCTGAAAAATTCCTTGGGGATAATGCGGGATCATCTGCGGAAACGGGTTGCAATAAGCACCAACTGCAGGATTAATTTTAGAAGAATCAACGAGCAATTAGATCATTGTGAGAAGATAATTCTACCTGACAACTAAACAGCCAAGATTCCTCCGCTCGACACCTCACCTCGCAATCATACTGCATTTTCCAGCCTTGCAGGCGGCCACGCACTATAATATCAAAACCGCAACGCAATCCGAAACATCATTACGCACAGGTCCCATCATGAGCTTTCGCCTTCAACCCACCGCCCCTGCCCGTCCCAACCGCTGCCAATTGTTCGGCCCCGGCTCGCGCGTGGCTTTGTTTGAAAAGATGGCCGCCTCGGCTGCCGATGTGATCAACCTTGATCTGGAAGACAGCGTTGCCCCCTCGGACAAGGACAGCGCGCGCCAGAACGTGATACAGGCCATTGGCGATGTCGACTGGGGCACCAAAACCCTAAGCGTGCGGATCAACGGGCTGGACACACCTTACTGGTATCGCGACGTGGTGGACCTGCTGGAACAGGCAGACGAACGGCTGGACCAGATCATGATTCCCAAGGTCGGTTGTGCGGCCGATATCTACGCTGTGGATGCCTTGGTCACCGCAATCGAAACCGCCAAGGGGCGCAGCAAAAAGATCAGCTTTGAAGTGATCATCGAGAGCGCCGCCGGCATTGCCCATGTCGAGGAAATCGCCGCCGCCTCGCCCCGTTTGCAGGCGATGAGCCTTGGCGCTGCCGATTTTGCCGCCAGCATGGGGATGCAAACCACCGGCATCGGCGGCACGCAGGAAAACTATTACATGCTTCACGAGGGTGCAAAATACTGGTCCGATCCGTGGCACTGGGCACAAACCGCCATCGTCGCGGCCTGTCGCACCCACGGGGTGCTGCCGGTGGACGGGCCGTTCGGGGATTTCTCGGATGATGAGGGCTATATCGCACAGGCAAAACGATCCGCCACTCTGGGCATGGTCGGCAAATGGGCGATCCACCCGAAACAAATCGCGCTGGCAAACGAAGTTTTCACCCCCTCCGAAGAGCAGGTGAACGAAGCCCGCGAAATCCTTGCCGCGATGGAACAGGCCAAGGCCAACGGCGAAGGGGCCACCGTCTACAAGGGCCGCCTTGTCGATATCGCCAGCATCAAACAGGCCGAAGTCATTGTGCGCCAGTCGGAAATGATCAACGGCTGATCCCTTCCAAATGGCCTAAATATCCTCGCCGAAGGCACCCGAGGCCCCTTTATGGGGCCGAGATATAAAGCGCCGCGTCAGCGGCTCCATGCTGAAACCCCTCTGTCCCCAAGGTTCAGAGGGGTTTTTCATGTCTTGCCATATTGCCCCCGTTGCAAATCCCGCCCCGCATCGTCATATATCACAACAACAAGAATTTCGGAGAGACCCATGGCAAACTACCTCGAATTTGAAAAACCGCTGGCGGAGATCGAAAGCAAAGCCGAAGAGCTGCGCGCCATGGCCCGCGCCAACGAGGAAATGGATATCGAGGAAGAAGCCAAGGCGCTGGACAAAAAAGCGGCCGACCTTCTGAAGGATCTCTACAAAGACCTGACCCCGTGGCGCAAATGTCAGGTGGCCCGCCACCCCGACCGGCCCCACTGCAAGGATTACATCGAAGCCCTGTTCACCGAATACACCCCGCTGGCCGGTGATCGCAATTTTGCCGACGACCACGCCGTGATGGGTGGTCTGGCCCGTCTGGGCGACACGCCTGTGATGGTGATCGGGCTGGAAAAAGGGTTCGACACCAAAACCCGGATTGAACGCAATTTCGGCATGGCCCGCCCCGAAGGGTACCGCAAGGCGATCCGCCTGATGGATCTGGCCGACAAATTCGGCCTGCCGATCATCACGCTGGTCGACACCCCCGGCGCATACCCCGGCAAAGGTGCCGAGGAACGCGGCCAATCCGAGGCCATCGCACGTTCCACCGAAAAATGCCTGCAAGTCAAAGTGCCGCTGATTTCGGTGATCATCGGCGAAGGTGGCTCGGGTGGCGCTGTGGCGCTGGCAACGGCCAACCGTTTGCTAATGCTGGAACATTCGGTTTACTCGGTGATCAGCCCCGAAGGCTGCGCCTCGATCCTGTGGAAAGACGCCGAAAAGATGCGCGAAGCCGCCGAGGCCCTGCGCCTGACCGCACAGGATTTGAACCAGTTAGGTGTGGTTGACGTAATCGTCAAGGAACCTGCGGGCGGCGCACAACGTGACAGCGCAGCGGCGATTGAAGGGGTTGGCAAAGCCTTGAAAGCAACGCTGAAAGAGCTTTCAAAGAAAAAGCCGAACGCGCTGGTCAAGGACCGCCGCCAGAAATTCCTGTCGATCGGGTCCAAAGGTCTGGCAGCGTAAACAACCCGGTTAGCCGTAGGTTTTTGCATGCACCCTGTCGGGCCGCTCCAGATGCGGCACGGCACCGAATTGCGTCAGGTGCAATTCATCACCGACCATTTCGAATTTGTGAACCGAGGTGTTCATCACCCGCAAGAACAGTTTGGTCTTTTTCACCATGTCCAGCCCCAGCGCGATGGCTGACAGGGTGGCAATCACACCTGTTGATGTGACCAGTACCGTGCGCCCGTCCTGCCCCGCCGCATTGTGCAATGCGCCCATGATCCGGCTGCAAAATTCGTCATAGGTTTCCAGATTGCCGTTCATCCCGCCCTGACGCCAGACATCCAGAACCTGCGGCACATGCTGGGCGAAACTTTGAATGTCATTGGGAATATCCACGCCGTGACTGGCCTTCAGGCTGGCGGCCAGCCCGAAATAGTCCAGCTCGTTCAAACGCGGATCAATGCTGTGATGCACGCCCAGCGCCAGCCCTTCGGCGGTTTGTATCTGCCGTTTCATGCCACCCGAAATGATCCGGTCAAACGGCACCCCGTCACGCAGGGTTTCCCCCAACCACTGCGCCTGCTGATGGCCAAGGTCGCTTAGGCTGTCATAGCTTGCCTCGTCCTGCGCCCCTGTCTGGGCCTGGCCGTGGCGGATCAGGGTCAGTTCTACCACAATGTTTCCTTTGCACGGGCGGCCCAGCCCTGGTCATAGGTTGCGCCGTCAAATTCGCCGGATGTCATTTCCTTCAGCATATCGCCCACCGTTGGCAGCCCCTCGGACATATCCCCATCCGTCCACAGACCGGCCCGCATCACGGCGCGGGCGCATTGGGAATAGATTTCGGCAATCCTGATAACGATCACCGAGCGCGGGTGTTTGCCATCCTTTTCAAACCGCGCGCACATGTCGGCGTCCGTGGTGATCCGTGCGCGGCCATTCACCCGCACCACATTGTCGGAACCGGCGACCATGAACATCAGCGCGATACGGTCGTCCGCCACCAGATTGCGCAGGGTATCCATACGGTTGTTGCCGCGCCAATCCGGCAGGGCCAGCGTGTGTTCGTCCAGTTCCTGCACCACCGGCCCTTTGTCACCACGGGGCGAGCCATCAACACCATCCGGCCCGACGGTCGAAACCACACAAAACCGGCTGCGCAGGATCCAGTCGCGGTAGGTGGGGGTCATCCGCTGCGCCACCTTGATCAGCGCCGCCTGCGCCGGCTGCCCGTAAAGCGCCTCCAGCTCCTCGATACTGTCGATGTAATCCATCCGCTACCTTTCCGGCACAAACCCCGCCTCGGCCATCAATCGGTCCGAGTTTTCCTCGATCACCTGTTCCAGTTCGGCCATGAATTCATCGCGCGGCTTGCCCGCCTTGATGCGCGGCAGATATTCCAGCACCGCCACGCCGGGTTTGCGATAAACCCCGCGTTTGGGCCAGAACACCCCAACGTTGGTGGCCGCCGGAACGCAGTCCTGTCCGGTCTGTTCATACAGCAATCCCGTGCCGATCTTGTACGGGGCCTTGACCCCCGGTGCGATACGGGTGCCTTGCGGATAGATCACCAACTGCCCCTTGGCGATCTTGCCGCTTTTCACATCTGCCATCATTCTGGCAATCGCGCGCCCGCGATCCCCGCGTTTGACCGGCACATTGCCCATACGGGTGCCGAAAAAATGGAAAATCGGCATCATGTGCAATTCGCGTTTGATGATGAAGCGCGGATTGGTGGCCGTGCTGACAATCAGGATCACATCCAGAAACGACTGGTGTTTGGCCGCAATCAGACATTCGTCGGTCGGGATTTCCCCCCGCACCTCGGTTTTCAGGCCCACCATCCAGCTCAGCGTCCAGCGGCAATAGTTGGCATAGGCCTTGATAAAGGCGAAAACGGCCTTGTAGGTGAAAAAGGCAAACGGCAGGTAAACCAGCGCCATCAGCGGCATCATGATATACATCTGGATGCTGAACAGCAGGCTGCGTAGCCACTGGATTGCATATCTCATCAGGTTAGCTCCTTCAATCTGCGCAAAGCCGCTGTGCGCGTGGCCCTGAAGGCCACCAAAGCCGCCAAGGGTGGTATGACAAAGGGCAATAACCAATGCCACCCCTGAAAGCCAAGCCCCGTCAGGAAACCGCCTGTTTCCGAGGCGCTGGGCAGAAAGGCAACCGCAACCATGCCCGCCACGACACCGATCAAGGCGCCGGACAATGCCCGCAGGGTAAACCGGCGCACAAAGGCACGGGCGATATAGGCATCATGCGCGCCGACCAGCCGCAGCACACTGATCACTTGTGCATTCGCCGAAAGCGCCGCGTTGGCGGCCAGTGTGATCATCGCACCCGTGGCCAGGGCGATCAGCAAGATTGACAACAACCCCAGAAACCGCAGCCGGTCTGCCGCCTTGATCAGGGGTTTGCGCCATCGGGTATGGTCATCCAGCACCGCCCCCGGTGCTTCGGCCGACAGGCGCAGGCGCAGCCCGTCGGAATCATAGCCCGATGAATCCTCGATCACCTCGATCAATTGCGGCACCGGCAGATTTTCAATCGGCAGGTCGGGGCCGAACCACGGCTCCAGCAACTTGCGCTGCTCTTCTTGCGAAAGCGCCTTGGCGCTGGCCACGCCTGATGTGGTGCGCAGCACCTCAAGCGCGGCGCGCGTCTGGGCATCCATCTGCCCCGCCGGTGCCGAAATCCGCACGGTTGACGACCGCGCCAATTCGGACGCCCAGCGATCCGCCAGACGCCCTGTCGCCAGCGACAGCGCCAGCGCGAAAACGGCAAGAAAAGCCATTGCCGCCGAGGTGAACAACGTCAGCGTGGCCGTGTAGCCGCTGGGCGGCACCACCTTGTCTGCCTGCGCATCCCCCTTGAGCAGCGCAATCAACTCCGAGGCATCCAGTTTCATAAATCCGCCCCCGCAAGTTGTAATTGCCTGTTGCTGATCCGTAACACTCGCGCATTTACCTGCGACTTGGCGGTGCGGATCAAATTCAGATCATGGGTGGCAATCATGATGGTTTTACCCATCTTGTTCAGCTCAACCAACAGCGACATCAAACGCTTGGACATTTCCCAGTCCACATTCCCCGTTGGTTCGTCCGCCAAAACAACATCGGGTGACATGATCACAGCGCGGGCCAGCGCGGCACGCTGCTTTTCCCCGCCTGACAATTCGGCAGGCAAGGCATCTGCGCGATCTTCCAGCCCCACCCATGACAGCAGATCCTTCAGATTGGCCTCTTCGGCGCTGGTATCACGGCCGGAAACCCTTAAGGGCAAGGCCACATTGGCCGCAATCGGCAAATGGTCCAGAAACCGGCAATCCTGATGAACCACCCCGATGCGTTGCCGGTTGCGGGCAATTTCATCGCGTCCCATTGTCGCAACATCCCGCCCGAAAACCTGCACCCGACCCGAGGTCGCCATCAGCTCCATGTAACACAATTTCAGGAATGTGGATTTTCCCGCTCCGGATGGTCCCGTCAGAAAATGGAACGATCCGGGGGCAAGTTTAAGCGAAATATCCGACAACAGCTCGCCGCCGCCGTAGTTATAGGCCACATTTTGTAGCTCGATCACATACTGCCCTTTCTATACGAATTGGAGACAGTTGTGCATAAGAATGGAAAATGTTTCAATGGGAACAACGATCAAAAAGATTGATCTTCGCCAATCCCTTGATACAACGGGATAGTTAACAGATTATCGAAAACTTAACTTGCAGTGAATGTGGGGACAAACATGCGGTTAATATGCCCAAATTGCGATGCGCAATACGAGGTGGACGATAGCGTCATCCCAAGTGAAGGGCGTGATGTTCAGTGCTCCAGCTGTGGCCATACATGGTTCCAGAAATCGGCCGCCCAGCTGGCAGCCGAAGAAGAGAAAGCCGTGGACACCCCGAAACCCGAGGCCGAAACAGAAGATACGCCCCAAAAGGCCGACGATGTTGAGTCTGAAGCAGACGAAGCCGCAGAGAAACCCGCTGATGTCGCCGAAACCGGCAAGGACAATACCGACGAAGAACCACCCGTCCCCCACAAAACTGACGAATCCGTTTTGGGAATCCTGCGGGAAGAAGCCGCACGGGAAGCCGCCGCAAGAGCAAAAGACGCCAAGGGCACACAGGACACCGAGCCAAAAGCCGGACTGGATCTGTCCAAAACCTCTAGCGATACCCCTGCCGATGTTTCCATAGCATCGGCAAAGCCGCACCCGGACAGCCAGCCCGTTGAAAGCGGCACCTCTGCCCATCTTGACCGGTTGCCGGATATTGATGAAATCAATTCGACTCTGCGTGCAGCGACAGATTCACTCGATGAAACCGCCGAGGAAGACGAGGCACAGCCAAGCGGGCGGCGCGGATTCAGGCTTGGGTTCTCGCTGGTTCTGATTTTGGCAACGCTGGGGCTGCTGGCCTATATGTTCGCCCCCGATATTGTCCAGCGGTTCCCTGAAAGCGAACCCTATATGGTCAGCTATGTTGAACAGGTGAATAACCTTCGGGACTGGCTGGACCAGATGATGAAGGCTGCAACGGATAAAATGTCGGGCACTGCAGGCAATTAACCGGCCTTAATATTTGTCCAGCAGGCGTTTCAGATAGTCCAGTTCGATTTCCGGGCGGCTTCGGTCACCTGACCGGTGGCGCAATTCCTTCAGCAATTCCTGCGCGCGGCGACGCACATCCCTTTTCAGCAAGGTATCACCCTGCGTTGCAGATGATCCACGCCCGCTGTTGTCACGCCCCAGCGGGTCGCGCCCGTTGGCCTGATCGCGTGTTTGCGCCTGCCCTTGCTGGCCCCCGTCCTGTTGACGGTTTTGCGCCAGTGCATTGCCCAGATTGCGCATCCCTTCGCGCAGGGCTTCCAGTGCCTCGGCCTGATTTTCCAGTGCCTCGGCCAGTTGCCCGTTGCGCAGTGCCTGTTCGGCCCCGTCCATCGCCCGACCAGCCCGTTCCAGCGCCTCGCGGGCGGCGTCACCTTCGGCAGTACCTGCACCGGGCAGACCATCCTTTTGGCGTTGCAATTCGTCCCGCAAGGCCTGTTGCCGGTCCGCAAGGCTTTCACCCTGCCCTTTGCCGCCTTCTTCCTGCCCTTGCTGGCCTTCTCCACCACCTTGGCCTTGATCGCCCTGCCCTGTGTGGCTGCGCCCTTCACCCTGACCACCGGATTCGCCACGGTTCTGGCCACTTTCGCCACGGTTGGCGTTGGGGTTGAACTGTTCCTGCAAATCGCGGAAGGCCTCGTCCGACAACCCTTGCTGGTTGCGCAGGGTATCTTTCAAATCTTCCATCGACTGCTGACCGGGGCTGCCTTCGCCCTGACCGTTCTGGTTTTCGGCCATTTGCAGGTTTTCCATCATCTCGTTCATGCGCTGCATCAGATCGGCGGCCTCTTCCATCCGCCCTTCTTCCATCAGCTCCTGAATCCGGTCCATCAGGGCCTGCAATTCTTCCTGCGTAAATTCAAAGGTTTCGCCATTCTGCGCCTGTTGCTGGTCCTGTTCGCCATTCTGGCGCTGCTGTTCGGCCAACTGGCGCATGTAATCCTTGGTGGCGTCGCGCAATTCCTGCATCAGGTCTTCGATTTCTTCCTTGCTGGCACCGTTCTTCATCGCCTCGGCCAGCCGTTCCTGCGCGCGGTGCAAACGTTCCTTGGCATCCGCCAGCGAGCCATCTTCAAAAATCAGTGCAATATCCCACAGCGCTGTTGCAATTTCGTCCTGCAATTCGGGCGTCATGCCAAAGGCCACACCAGCCTCGAGTCGCCGGATTGCCACCCGCAACATCAGATAAGCGCTGTCATTGCGAACGAACCCTTCGGGCCGGTGCGTCACCGCCCGCAATACCTGTGCCACACGGGAGCCGTTATCACGCGACCACAGCAAATCGCGGCGCTGCTCAACCACCGCACGGGCCAATGGTGCAAAAAACCGACGGCCGGGCATCAGCATGTGCATGGCCTCGGATTGGCCGGTTTGGCCTGCGGCATCCTCGACCGTCAGGGTCAAGGTGACGGGCAGACCGGACCACGGGTGTTCGGACAGATCATCCACCAGTTCTTCGGTAAACTCGGCACGGCTGCCGGTGATGGGCAGCGGCAGGTCAAGGACAACGGGATCGCGTTCTTCGGGATCAACGGCCAGCCCGTAGCGGCGCTCGACCGTTTCCAGATCCAGCCGGAATTCCGCAGTGCCGCGCACCACAGCATAGTCGTCGCTGGCGGCAAAGGGTTGCCTCATCACCCCCCGCGCCTCGCGTTTTAACTCGCCATCAAAGCGCACCGATGGCGGCAGGTCGGGCAGCAGGGTGATTTGCCATTCGGCACCGCCCTGCCCGTCAATCGCCAGCACGCCGTCCCGCGTAACAGTCATTTCTTGGGAAACTGCGGCGGCATCCTCGACCGGTTCACCCGACACAGTTTGGCGCACAGTCAACGCGCCAACTTCGCCATACAGACGCACCGTGATGCGCGAGCCTTTGGGCACGCTTAAATCACCTTGCGGCAGGTCGTTCAGATACAGGCTCGGCTTGCCGGTATAGGCGGGAGGCTCGACCCAGCCTTCCCAGCTTGGCCCCGCAGCCATGGCGGTTCCGCCCGAACCAGTGGCAATATCCGCCACGCTCTGCACACGGTTCAACGAGCCGAACAGCAAAGCCACCAGTAAGGCCAGCACCGCCACATAGCGCAGCGCATAGGGGTCTTTTGCGGAAACGCGCAGGTCGGCAGGGGCGGGTTTGGCCCCCTTGACCCGCACCGCCATCCGCGCCACATGGGCCTTCCAAACAGCCTGTGAAGCCGCATCGTCCGCGCCGATTGCCTGCGTGTCGGTCAGCGCCGTAATGGGTCGACCGGGCAAGGTGGCATCCAGTCGCTCGCGTGCCTCGCCTTCACTTGGCCAGCGAAACCGCCGCACCCCGTAAACCAGCGTCCATGCACCCGCCAGTGCAAACACAGCCACCGCCGCCATTGCCAGTTTCGGCGGGGTGAAATCCTGCACCCCCAGCATCACCAGCGCAATCGCCAGCATCAGCACCGACCACAACGGCCAGAATGCCTTGGTCGCCCGTTCCGCCACCATTCCCGCACGGGTCAGGCGCAGGGGCCATGCCAGCCCTTTCAGGGCGTCGTCCTTTGGGGTGTGATTGTCGCTCATACCGATC
Organism: Marinosulfonomonas sp.; assembly: GCA_015494385.1. Classification (GTDB taxonomy): domain Bacteria; phylum Pseudomonadota; class Alphaproteobacteria; order Rhodobacterales; family Rhodobacteraceae; genus Profundibacter. The sequence goes on along the minus strand of WGBJ01000528.1, from coordinate 5,177 downwards.
CTTTATCGGCCCTGATAGGTCAGAGCCATTCCGGTATGGTATCGCGGTTTATCATATCTTCCAAGGTCGGGCGGGGCCGGATGACAGCGAATTGATGCCCATCGACCAGAACTTCGGGGATCATCGGGCGGGAATTATATTCCGACGCCATCACCGCGCCATAAGCACCGGCCGAGCGGAACGCCACCAGATCACCGGCCTGTTGCGGCGGCAGGTTGCGTTGTTTGGCGAATGTGTCACCGCTTTCGCAGACAGGACCAACGATGTCGTAAGGGGCTTGCTCTACCCCCGCTTCGGCCTCGATGACCGGCACGATGTCATGGTGTGCTTCATACATCGCGGGGCGGATCAGATCGTTCATGGCGGCGTCCACGATCAGGAACTGGCGGTCCTCGCCCTGTTTTACATAGATGACTTCTGCCACCAGAATTCCGGCGTTGCCGGCGATCAGGCGACCGGGTTCGATCTCGATTTCGCAGTCCAGATCACCCAGCACGTCCTTGACCATGGCGCCATATTCCATCGGCAGGGGCGGTGCGTCATTGGAGCGCTCGTAGGGGATACCCAGACCGCCGCCCAGATCAAGGCGGCGGATGTTGTGGCCCTCGGCACGCAGTTGCTTTGTCAGGTCGGCCACTTTTTCGTAAGCGGCGCGGTAGGGGTCAAGCTGCGTCAACTGGCTGCCGATGTGAACATCAATACCGATCACCTCAAGCCCCTTCATTGCGGCCGCTTGGGCATAAACCGTTGAAGCCCGCGAGATCGGGATGCCGAATTTGTTTTCCGATTTACCGGTGGAGATTTTGGCATGGGTTTTGGCGTCTACATCGGGGTTCACCCGCACAGTGATTGGCGCGACCATATCCAGTGACAGGGCTACCTCGTTCAGGGCAATCATTTCCGGTTCGGATTCGACATTGAACTGGCGAATACCGCCTTCCAGCGCCGTGCGCATTTCATCCCGCGTTTTGCCAACGCCGGAAAATACGATGCGATCCCCGGGCACACCGGCGGCCTTTGCGCGGGCATATTCCCCGCCCGAAACCACATCCATACCCGCGCCCATATCGGCCATCAGTTTCAGCACGGCCTGATTGGAATTGGCCTTCATCGCATAACAAACCAGATGGTCTGTCCCTTCCAGTGCCTCGTCAAACAGCCGGAAATGGCGACGCAGAGTGGCGGCAGAATAGAGGTAGAACGGCGTTCCCACCTGTGCGGCGATTTCGGGGATTGCAACGTCTTCGGCATGAAGGATGCCGTTTTGATACAGAAAGTAGTCCATCTACCTAGCCTTGTTCGTTATGTTGGCGCATACGGATAAGGGAAATGCCGCAAATAGCAACCCTCCTGCCCGGGTTAGGGATGTATGTGCTGCGCCAAATCCGGTATATTTTCCGCAACCGGATCGGGAACCGATGAAATGGCTGGCTACGACCCTCTGAACACCCTGAAACCCGTTGCTGACAACATCTGGATTGTCGATGGCCCGTCCATCAAATTCTACGGCGCCCCCTTTTCCACCCGCATGACCGTGGTGCGGTTGGAAAACGGGGATATCTGGCTGCATTCACCCACCAGGATATGCGACAGCCTGCTGGGTGAAATTGCCGCCCTTGGCCCTGTTTGTCACCTGATTGCGCCCAACTGGATTCACTATGCCTATATCACGGAGTGGCAAAAAGCCTTCCCCAAAGCCCGCGCCTATGCCGCCCCCGGCGTGGTGAAACGGGCCAAAAAACACGGGATGGCCTTACGCTTTGACGAGGACCTGACCCAAACCCCGCCCGCCGCATGGGCCGGACAGATCGACCAGATGATTGTTGAAGGCAGCAAAATCCATCGCGAGGCGGTGTTCTTTCACAAGGCCTCGAAAACCCTGATCCTGACCGATCTGATTGAAAACTTTGAGCCGGACAAGCTGGGCTGGTTCCTGCGCATCCTGACCAGATGGGGCGGGATACAGGACCCGGACGGCGGGATGCCGCGCGATATGCGCATGACCTTTTCCAAACACCGCGACCAGTTGCGCGCCAGTGTTCAGCGGATGATCGACTGGGGACCGGAACGTATCATTCTGGCGCACGGGCGCTGGTATGACAAAAATGCCGTGGCAGAATTGAAGCGGTCGTTCCGCTGGGTTCTATAGCCCGAGGATCAGGTTTACCGGCCCGACCTTTGTGCCCAAAGATACAGACGGATGCACGCCACTGGGCGTCACCGAAACGCCCGCATTCATCGACGGGCGCACCGGTTCGCCATCTGCACCGCAAGCGGTTAGCGTGGCCAAAGCGATCATTGCCAGAACGGTTCTCATTTCAATGCCTCTTTCCAGCGGGCAATCTGTTTGCGCACTTCACTGGGGGCCGTGCCGCCATAACTGGTGCGGCTGGCAACCGAATTATGCACGCCCAGCACATCAAACACACCCGCGTTTATGTTTTCATGCACGCCTTGCATATCATCCAGCGACAAGTCGGGCAAATCACAGCCCTTGCCCTCGGCCAGTGCCACCAGCGTGCCGGTCACATGATGGGCCTCGCGAAACGGCATCCCCAACTCGCGCACCAGCCAATCGGCCAGATCGGTGGCGGTGGAAAAGCCTGTGGCCGCCGCGCGCTCCAGCTCTTCGACATTTGCGTTCATATCGCTGACCATGCCGGTCATCGCGGCCAGTGCCAGCATCAGGCTGTCGGCGGCATCGAACACCTGTTCCTTGTCTTCCTGCATGTCCTTGGAATAGGTCAGCGGCAGGCCCTTCATCACCGTGAACAGCCCCACCATCGCCCCCATGATCCGTCCGATCTTGGCGCGGATCAGTTCCGCCGCATCGGGGTTTTTCTTTTGCGGCATGATGCTTGATCCGGTAGAAAACCGGTCCGACAATTGCACAAATCGAAACTGGGCCGAGGACCAGATCACCAATTCTTCTGAAAACCGCGACAGGTGCATTGCAGTTATCGAACATGCGGCCAGATACTCCAGTGCAAAGTCTCGATCCGCCACAGCGTCCAGCGAATTGGGGGCTGGCGCGTCAAAGCCCAGCGCCTGTGCGGTCATATGCCGGTCAATCGGAAAGGACGTTCCCGCCAGCGCCGCCGCACCCAAAGGCGACAGGTTCATGCGTTTGCGTGCATCGGCAAAGCGGCTCATGTCGCGGCCGAACATTTCAACATAAGCCATCATGTGATGACCCCATGTGACCGGCTGGGCCACCTGCAAATGGGTAAACCCGGGCATCACCCAATCCGCACCTGCCTCGGCCTGCGTTAACAGCGCCTTCATCAGCGCCTGCAATCCGGTGATCGCCGCATCCGTTTGCTCGCGCACCCACATGCGGAAATCCAGCGCCACCTGATCATTGCGCGACCGCGCCGTATGAAGGCGCCCCGCCGGCTCGCCAATCAGATCCTTCAGGCGGGATTCCACGTTCATGTGGATATCCTCAAGCGCTGTGGAAAATTCAAAGGTGCCGCCCTCGATCTCTGACAATACCGTGAGAAGCCCTTCCCTTATCGCCGCCGCATCCGTATCAGTGATGATACCCGCTGCCGCCAACATCGCGGCATGGGCACGCGAGCCTTCGATGTCCTGTTTGGCCATCCGCTGATCGAACCCGATCGAGGCATTGATGGCCTCCATGATCGCGTCCGGCCCTGCGGCAAACCGACCACCCCACATGGTGTTGGCTTTTGCGTTATCTTTGCTAGTTTCGGTCATCATCGGCACCCGGAGAATTGATATGCAGTTACGTTCAGCCATCCTATATGCGGCAATCGCGGCCGGTGCAATCTATGCGGTCAGCAATATCGAGGCCGTCAAAGGCGCCTTGGGCCTGCAATCGCCCCCTGCAGAGGTAACCCAAAGCACCGGCCTGAGCGGCCCGCACCCGCTGGCCGAGGGGCTGATGCTGAAACTGTCATTCCATGAAACAGCCAAGCCCGCCGTGACCACGCCCTTTGTCGATGCGGACGGGAATGAACACACATTGGCCGAATACAAAGGCAAATATGTGCTGGTGAATATCTGGGCCACCTGGTGCCCGCCATGCCGTCAGGAAATGCCGTCGCTGGACCGGTTACAAAAACAAAAAGGCGGCGACAAGTTCGAGGTCGTCACCATCGCCACCGGTCGCAACACCGTGCCCGCGATCAGGAAATTCTTTGAAACGGCCAATGTCACCAGCCTGCCGATCCTGCTGGACCCCAAACAATCCCTTGCCCGCAGCATGAATGTTCTGGGCCTGCCGGTTTCGGTGATCCTGAACCCCGAGGGTCAGGAAATCGCCCGTCTGACCGGCGGCGCGGAATGGGACACCGACAGCACATTCGCCATCATCCAGTCGCTGATCACCCCCTAGCGGGCCAGTTTTGCCACCCTGTCGTGACATTCGCACCCGACCTCGTGGTCATTCACCATGCCCACGGCCTGCATAAAGGCATAAACAATGGTCGGCCCGCAGAACCGGAACCCCGCCTTTTTCAAATCCTTTGAAATCTGCACCGACAGGGGCGTTTGCGTCGGCACCTCGGCCATGGTTTTGAACCGGTTCTGCAGCGGCTTGCCATCCACATAATTCCACAGGAACGTATCAAACCCCTCGCGCGCCTCGATTTCCTGCCACGCCTTGGCGTTGCCGATCGTCGCCTCGATCTTGCCCCGATGGCGCACGATGCCTGCGTCCTGTAGCAGGCGCTTAACCTCGGCTTCGCCCCATCCGGCAATCACATCAGGATCAAACCCCGCAAACGCCGTGCGAAAATTTTCACGCTTCTTCAGGATGGTGATCCAGCTAAGTCCGGCCTGAAATCCGTCCAGAATCAGTTTCTCCCACAAGGCGCGGCTGTTGTATTCTGGGACGCCCCATTCATCATCATGGTAAGAAATATATATCGGCTCGCGGCCGACCCATGCACATCTGTTTTCCATATTTTACCTGTTTCCCATTCGTTACGCAATATTCCGGCATTTTATTACAATTTGAACAAAATATGAATCTTTACCTGTTGTTAGGCGCTATGGCCCCATTGTGCCCCCGCACGGGACGGAGAATCAAATGCCTTCAAACACCAATCCGACTAATCCAGATACGGCGGCAAGACTGGACAACCCGCTGGATTTCGCCACGCGCGAACGCGACAAGGATACGATCCAGATGCTGTCTCTTATACACATCT
>WGBJ01000527.1 GCA_015494385.1 Marinosulfonomonas sp. | reverse complement strand
TCCCCGGTGTGGGGGTGAACCCCGGCACGCGGGCCAGTTGCTCGGGCGACAGGCTGACCCGTGCCAGATAGACCTCGCGGCGACGGCCGGTCGCGCTTTTGTCTGGGATCGCATCAGCCGAGACATAAAATACCTTGCCATACAGCACCGGCGTGGTGCGCCGGTTCAGGGCGACCAGACGCACGGTGGCCTCGTGGCCGATGGTAACACTGTCGATTTCGGTGCGCTTGACCAATGCCTCGATGATCAGGTCGGCGCCTTCGGGCAGGATTTCCAGAATGGGTTTGCCACCCGCGATCACGCCGCCGGATGTATTGTAATAGCGGCGTAGAATGGTGCCCGAAACGGGGGCGACAATTCGTGTGCGCCGCAGAATATCGGTGGCGTTCAGAACCTTTTCGGTGACGCTGTCCATTTCCGCCTGAACCGACTGGATTTCATCCAGCGCGGCCTGATAATAGGCCTGCTTTGTCTGGTCGATCTGGCGCTCGTATTTGCCGATCAGGGTGGTGCTTTCCTCGATCTCGGCGGTCAGGCGGGCGATTTGCCCCGCGCCCTCGGCCTTGGCGCGCAGCAGGGCGTTGATTTCCGGTTTGCGGATCAGCCCCTTGTCGAACAGTTCGGCTTTGGCAGCGTAATCCTCGTTCAGGATGTCAATCTGGGTTTGCAGGGTATCCCGCTGGATCGAATAGCCGTTGATGCGTTGTTCCAGCGCCTTGATGTTGGCCTCGATCAGGCGAATGTCGTTGGCCTTTTTGGTGCTGGACATGGTGAAGTTGATCCGCTGGCCCTCGATAATCTCGGCCACTTTGGGATCGCTGGCCTGCGCCAGCAGGTCGGCGGGAAAGGGCAGGTGGTCCAGCCCCTGATATTCGGCCAGCAGGCGGGCGTTGATGGCTTGCAGCCGCGCCAGACGCAGCACCAGTTCGGTCTTGCGGGTTTTGGCGGCCGTGTCATCCAGCAGCACCAGTGTCTGGCCCTCTTCGACGTGATCCCCCTCGGCGACAAGGATATCCTTGATGATCCCTCCTTCCAGATGTTGCAGCACCTTGTTGCTGCCGGTTGCAACGAAACTGCCCTGCGCGATGACGGCGGCGGCCAGAGGCGCACGAAAAGCCCAATACCCGAAGCCGCCAAACGCGGCCAGCATCAGCATCAGCCCGAACAGGCCGATCCGGTTGATACGGCGGGGGACGTCCTCGTACCAGTCCAGAGGTTGTTTATAAAGTTGCAGTTCAGACATTGTTTTATTCCTGTTTGGGCAGTTGGATCAGGGGTGTTCGATCTGTCCGCTGCTTTCTTCTTTCTGGCGTTTGGCAAGCGCCTTGAGCACTTCGACACGATGGCCGAACATGGCGATATTGCCGCCTGCCATCACCATGATTTTGTCCACCACACTTAACAGCGACGGTTTCTGGGTGATGACCACAACCGTGATGTTTTCCGATTTCGCGTGCTTCAGGGCGCGGGCCAGAGCCTGATCACCGGCGGTGTCCAGATTCGAGTTCGGCTCGTCCAGCACCAGCAGGCGCGGGTTGCCAAAGAAGGCACGCGCCAGTGCGATACGCTGCTTTTGCCCGCCCGACAGGGGGGCGCCATCGGCGGCAACGATGGTTTCGTATCCTTGCGGGAAGCTGGCGATCATTTCATGGACATCGGCCAGAACGGCGGCTTTGTGGATCTGCTCATCGGGCACATCGCGGCGCATTCTGGCGATGTTGTCCTTGATGGTGCCGGGGAACAGTTGCACGTCCTGCGGCAGATAGCCGATGTTTTCGCCCAGTTGGCGCTGGTCCCAGTTGCGCAGGTCCATCAGGTCCAGCCGCACACAGCCGGATGTTGGCAGGATCGAGCCGACCAGCATTTTGCCAAGTGTGGTTTTGCCAGCCCCCGAATTGCCGATCACGGCAAGGGATTCCCCCGGTTGCAGCGAAAAGCTGAACCCGTTCAGCACCACGGTTTTGGTGCCCGCCGGAACGAACAGCAGGCGTTCGATGCTCAGGTGCCCTTCGGGGCGGGGCAGGATCAGGCGTTCGTGGTTCAGGGGGGACGAGCGCAGCAAGCTGGCAATCCGGTCATAAGCACTGCGCGACAGCAGGAAGTGGCTCCAGCCCTCAATGGCGCCCTCGATCGGGGCCAGGGCGCGGCCCGCGATGATGGAGGCGGCAATCACCATCCCGCCCGTCAGTTCGCCCTGAATGGACAGATAGGCACCCCAGCCCAACATGCCGATTTGTGTCAGCAGGCGCACCGCGCGGGATACAGCCGAGGCGATGATATTGCGATCCTGCGCCTGCACCTGTTCCCTTAGCGATGCGGCCGTGTCGCGGCCCCAGATCGAAACGGCCTCGGGGATCATGGCCAATGCGTTGATGATCTGGCTGTTGCGCGACATCGAGTCCAGATGCAGGTTTGCCTTGGACAGGTGCATATTGGCGCGGGCAAAGGGTTTGGCGGTGATTTTCTGGTTCACGATTGCGATCACCAGCAGGATCAGCGCTGTCACCACCACGATATAGCCAAGGTCCGGATGGATCAGGAATATCGCCATGATAAACAAGGGGGCAAAGGGCACATCCAGAAAGGACAGCAATGTGCCTGATACCAGAAAGGCGCGCAATTGCTGCAGGTCGCCCAATGTCTGGTATTCGCGGCCCGAACTGTGCAGGGCCGCCCGGGCTGCGGCACTAAGAATAGGCGAGCCAAGTTGAACCGCCACTTCGACCGCGGTGCGCATCAGAATAAACCGGCGCACGGCATCCAGAATGGCCTGCAGGATCACGGCGCCAACGATAACCGAGGTCAGCATCAACAGCGTGTCCAGCGAGCGGCTGGTCAATACGCGGTCGGAAATCTGGAACAGGTAGATCGGGATCGACAGAACCAGAATATTGGTGGCCAGCGTGAACAGGCCAACCAGAAACAGGTTGCGACGAACAGCGCGGATACCGCGTTTCAGATTGGTTTCAAATCCGGCCGGATCGGTCCGCCTGTGGAATTTGCGATTGTCGCCGCCACCGCCACCGCCGCCTGCACCTGCGGCTGGCACTCCGGCCTTGCCGCTGATTGTGGTGCCCAGTTCGCCTTTGCCGCCACCGCCACCGCTGTCATCCCCGCCTTTGCGGGCCGTATCGGGAGCGGGGGTAACACGTTGATCGGGGGTTAGCCGAAGTGGTGCCTTTGAGCGGTCACTGCGAAACACCGGAGGTGTTTCATCCGCGTCATCCACGGGGTATTCGTTTGTATCTTTCACTGTTCCACCTTCTTTCCTGCCCGTCTGTTTTTCTAGGCCAAGACCGATTGCATCACATCGGCAGGTGGCTCGTTCGAGATGACCGGCGCTATATCCATGTCGCTACCGGTTTGTGCGGCTTCAATCATGTCGTCGGCTAGAAACAGCACCGCCTCGCTGGCCAACCCGGATGTGTCGCTGACAACCAGAGGATCCTCGGTTGATACAAACCCTGCCTGATACAGCATGGCGTCCGAATATTGCTCGCCACCAACGTAAACCGTTGAATCGACGCCCAGATCCATGACCGTTGCAACATTGATCAGCGCATTCGAGCCGGTAATAACCTGGATATTCGCGCCATCCTCACTTTGGACGGTTTCGCTGGCCACGGCGACCTGATCGGCATCCCCCAGAACATTGACCTGTTCGATGGCCTGCACATCCAGTAAATCGCCCTCGATATACAAAACATGCAGCACCTGAGCGCTATCCAGTGCCTCGTCGTTCAAAACACCATCGGCCACATTGTCGGATCCGTTTTCAAGCATTTCAGCCGTGTTGGCATAGTGGTCCGGCATTTCCTCAAGCGTATTCACCCCGCTTTGATAGATCACAGCCTGGTTCCAAACCAGATTGTCGGATGTGTCCATCGTGCCTTCATACATGCCTTCGACGTGGATGCTGTCTGTATCCAGCAGCACATTGGTTTGCGAGATTACCCGCAGGTCAATCACGTCGCCGCCAATCACAATCAGATCGTAGTAAAAGCCAAGTTCGACCAGATCGGTCAGATTTATCAGCGTGTTGTCGGACAGTTCCAGATAGGTTTCCGTCGCTGAAAAGGTGACGCTGACCACATCATTGTCATAGGCAAAATTGTATTGCTGGACGTAGTTTACATTAACCACATCCCCTTCAATTCGCGTGACGACGACGGTTTCAGGCCCTCCTGTATATCCGCTTTCAGCGACGGCATTGGCAACGGTGGTGATTGTCGAGCTGTTAAGTCCGTGAGTTGTGGACGAGATCACAGCGTCCGTTGCAATGTTTGTCGTATCGGTATCGTTCCAGACATTGACCTGGCCAATGGCACTGACGGAAACATAATCGCCCATCACCGCAATCACGGGGGCGTCCAGCCAGTTGGTTGTTACAACAGCCTGGTTTACCAATGTCGAGGAACCGGTATTGAGGGTATGTCCGGGGGCGCCGTTCTGGGTTTCTTGCCCTTCATCCGGTCGTTGCACAGCGGGCATGGCATCATTCAGGCTGCTGGATTCCTCTACGGAATTGCCGTTCTCGACCGTGCCGGTTGCCTCTTGGCCATGTACCAGATCAATCGTCGCGCCCTCCAGTTCGGGGGCTGTGGCGGTGGCCAGTGCTTCAACTGTGGCCAGCGCATTTTGCGCAATGGCGTCGCCGTTTGCGGGCAGGTCCGGAATTTTGACGATTTGCAAACTCTCGGCCGTATTCGCCAGCGCGTTTACAGCGGTGTGAAACACAGACGGGTCAGTAAATTGAATGCCCAGATCGACGTTTGCAAAAACATCGTCATCAATCAGAAAGTTTTCCTGGATGTTTATCGTGACCACCGAAGAGGGGGGCTGTAGAAAATAAGTAAAACTATAGGCACCAAAACCGCCGATCTGTGAATCCATCGGTAGGTCGGGCAGGGTGCCAAGTGGAATTTTCTGGATGTTCAGCGCCTTGATAGCAGCGTCTTGCAGTGTATGGATCGGGGGGGCAACATTGATTTGCAGCGACTGGGATGCGCTGTTGATATTCATGCCCGGCTCAAACCCGTTTGCCGCAAAGGGGCTTGTGACCTGGACATTGACATTCAGAAGGTCATTCGGCCCGTCGAATTTCTTAACCTCGGCGCGGAACTTGTCGTAATCCGTGCGCAAACGGGCGGCTTCGGAATTGGTTTCAAATATCCCGATAAAATGTGCGATGATTTCTGATTTATCGTCAAAGGCCATTTTCGTGTCCTGCAAATATGAGGTAAATCAGTGGCTTGCCCATGACCACGATGAAAATCTGTTGTCGTAAATTCGAAACTGTGGCCTGCGCGAAAGAGGTCCGCCGCGCAGGCCGGTGTTATAGTTCGAGCTGATTAGCTGGACGCGTCGTCGCCAATCAGGGTCGAGTCAAGCGACCCGCCAACAACCGTCATATCGACCGAGTTACCAAGCACATTGGCACCCATTACGATGTTCTGGTTAAAGGCTGTGGTATTGACAACTGCCGAAGCATCGGCTGCGGACGTTCCGGTTACATAACCGTCATCGCCATTGCCCGAACCCCAGCTACCGGAAGAGGTCCCGTTTCCGCCGGCACCGGTCCATGCTGCGCCGCCATCACCACCGTTGCCGCCTGAAATATAGGCGCCGTTTCCGCCGGCAAGGCCACCTGTTGCGTCACCTGCGCTGGCTCCGGCACCAATGGCGCCTCCGCCGATACCGCCCATGCCGCCCATGGCGTCTGCAACACCAACACCGACACCGATACCAACACCGACACCAGGTCCGTTGCCGCCGTCAGCGTCGCCGCTGTCGCCGCCATCACCACCTTCGCCGGCACCCAGGCCCAGCCCGGCAGCGATCAGGCCCAGCCCGACACCAACACCAACGCCAGTGGCTGCACCACCGTCGCCAGCATCGGACGAACCGCCGTCACCGCCTGAACCGGATCCGCCACCAAGTCCGCCAAGACCTGCCGACATTGCTCCGGCGCCTGCGCCATCGCCACCGTGTCCGGCATCATTCGAGCCACCGTCAACGTCGCCGAATGATCCACCGGTTGCATCGGATTCACCGCCGTTTGCATCGGCGTAGCCGTCGCTGCCATTGGCGTCGGCGTTACCGCCACCATTGCCGCCGTAACCGGAATTGCCGATACCTTCGCTGGCATTCGCATTGCCGCCGTCGGAGTCGCCGTTCTGGTTGAATGTGCCGTCATTGCTGACAGTTGCATTGTGCAGCTCGTCATTGTCATACAGTGTGTTGACTTGGGTGTTTACGGTTCCGACATTGTTGCCGTCACCATTCAGGGCATCATTCAGGACAGTGTCCAGATCGATGTCATTGCCCGGATCAAATGACAATGGGCCTTCCGACAAGACAATATTGCCGATCGTGCTGTTGACCATGCTGATATCGATATCGGCAAAATCGTCGTCTGTTGGCTCGTATCCGTCCAGATTCATGCTGACATCGACATTCACGTCTGTATTGGATGTGCTGTTGACATCGGTCGATGAAACATTCGAGACATCTGCAGTTGCAGAGCTGTCCGAATTGGAATCCGAGGCTGACTGGGCATCTGATTCCGAGTTGGAATTAGAACCGGAATCAGCCCATGAACCGGCGGCCGCGCCGCTCTCGGAACCCGAATAGTTTTCGTTGTAGTTCAGGTTTCCGTTCAGGTTGCCGTTGGCATTACCGTTCAGGTTCAGGTTCTCGCTGCTTTGCTGCTGCCCCTGACCTTGGCCCTGACCTTGGCCCTGACCTTGCCCCTGGTGTTGACCCTGGCCTTGTCCTTGACCCTGGCCTTGTCCTTGGCCCTGACC
>WGBJ01000526.1 GCA_015494385.1 Marinosulfonomonas sp. | reverse complement strand
AATGTGATCAGCGCGGCAATTTCGGCCAGTTGCTGGCTGGCACCAAGGATATCGCCGGTCTGGCCGCCGATTTTGCGCAGGGCGGTCAGGGCGATAGCCGCCGCGGCCAAAGTGGCAGCGGCCAGAGCGATGATGCTGGCGGTGGCGGGTGCAATGAAACAGGCCAGCAGGGCAAGCCCCAGTGCCACGCCTGCGGTGTCTTTTCCGGCGCGCCCGACACTGGCGGACAGGCCGCCATCGCGGGCGTGGGGCAGGGTGGCCATGATGAACACCATCGGCATGCGCGACAGGGTGGCGGTGGCGATCAGGGCCATGAACAGCGCCCCGCTGTGGATCAGGGCGGTTATCGCCGTCCAGCGTATCCCCAGCGCCAGCACCAGTGCGATCACCCCGTAGGTGCCGATCTGGCTGTCTTTCATGATCTCAAGCCGGCGGTCCTTGTCCCAGCCGCCCCACAGCCCGTCGAATGTGTCGGCCAGACCGTCTTCGTGCATGGCCCCCGTCATCACCACCTGCGCTGCGATCACCAGCGCGGCGGTGATCGGGGCAGACAGCCCCAGCGCCAGCGCGACCCAGCCCAGACCCGCCGCCAGCGCCCCGATGATCAGCCCGACCAGCGGAAAGGCCCATGCCGCCGCCCCGCGCGCACCATCGGTTTTCACCGGCAGGCGGGTCAGCAATCCGATTGCAGCAGGGATATCTGCCAGCCGGATCAGCGGGGTGTCGGGTTTGGTCATCAATATGGCCTTTTCATTGTATCTTGCACATCTACCAGCGTTAAACCTAAAAGGCATAAGATATCAACGAGGGACCGACATGACTTTTACCACGCTCGCCGAATTTCGCGCCATTCTGGAAGATTTTCCCGCTGCCGATGCGGCGGCGCGGCAGGGGGCCGAAGAGCGTAACAGCCAGTTGACCAAGCCACCGGCGGCGCTGGGGCGGCTCGAGTATCTGGCGATCTGGTATGCGGGCTGGCGCGGGGATGCGAAACCGTCGCTAAAGGCGCCGCAGATCATCATCTTTGCCGGCAATCACGGGGTTTGCGCACAGGGGGTTTCGGCCTTTCCGCCGGAAGTGACGGAACAGATGGTGCTGAATTTCCAACACGGCGGGGCGGCAATCAACCAGTTGGCCAAGGCGTTCGGCGCCAAGATGGACGTGCATGCCTTGTCGCTGGACACCCCGACGGCAGATTTCACCGTGGATGCAGCGATGAGCGAAGACGAGGTGGTTGCGGCGCTGCTGGCGGGCTGGAATGCGGTTGATCCCGCAGCGGACTTGCTGGTGACCGGCGAGATGGGCATCGGCAACACCACATCGGCGGCGGCGATTGCGGCGGCGTTGTTTGGCGGCGCGGCGGGCGAATGGACCGGGCGCGGCACGGGTGTGGATGATGACGGGTTGGTGGTGAAAACCCGCGTGGTGGCCGAAGGGCTGGCGCGGCATAGGGATGTGCTGGATGACCCGTTACAGGTTCTGCGCTGCCTTGGCGGGCGGGAACTGGCGGCAATGGCCGGTGCGATTACGCGGGCGCGCAATCTGCGGATACCGGTTATTCTGGACGGGTTTATCTGTTCAGCGGCGGCGGCCACGCTGGAGATGGCTGTGACGGGTGCGCTGGATCACTGCGTTGCGGGGCATGTTTCTGCTGAAGCTTCACATGGCAAGCTGTTGAAGAGCCTAGGGAAAGAGCCTTTGCTGGCACTGGATATGCGGTTGGGCGAAGGCTCGGGCGCGGCGCTGGCGATTGGGGTGCTGAAAGGGGCGGTTGCCTGCCATTCGGGCATGTCTACTTTTGCCGAGGCGGGGGTTTCGGACGGGTAAAGATTCTATGCCTGCGGCGCGGAGTTTTAGCCGTCTTGGAAACGCTCTGGGGGAGCGTTTCAGGCGTAAAACGGGCGATAGCCCTTGGAACAAAGATGAGGTCAGACCGGCAAGGGAGCGTCGGCCTTTAGTTCGTTCATCACGATCTGGCTTTGCACGCGGGCAACGGCGCTGTGGGGCAGCAGGGCGTCCTGTATCAGCGTGTTCAGCGCGGCCAGATCGGCGCAATAGACGTGCAGCATGTAGTCGGCCTCGCCGGTCAGGGTCCAGGCGCTGATCACTTCGGGGCGGGATTTGACGTGGCGCACGAACGAGGCGGCGGCCTGCGCATCATGGGCCGCCATTTGCACTTGAACAAAGGCCTGCACGGTCAGGCCCAGACGTTTTGCATCCAGTTTGGCGCTGTAGTTGCGGATGTAACCCGCAGTTTCCAGCCGCTGGCGGCGGCGCGCGGCCTGCGAGGGCGACAGGTTCAGCATTTCGCCCAGCTCGGCGGCGGTGGTCTGGGCGTTCTTTTGCAGTTCGGCCAGAAGGCGGAAATCGGTTTTGTCCAATGGCATGCGGTCTTCTCGCGTATTGATTAAGTTTCGCGATATATTGGCGCGTATAAATAAGATAAGTCCAGTAAAAACGCGCACGAAACCCACCCTGCTCTTGTTATCCTCGCCCTGAACGCAAAACCGCAAACAGGAGAAAACTGATGGGACCATTCCCCCATGACGCCCCCCGTGCCACAATTTCTGCCGACAACCCTGCCGGAACTGACGGATTCGAGTTTGTCGAATTCGCGCACGAAGACCCGCAGGCGCTGCGCGACCTGTTCGCCAAAATGGGGTTCAAACATGTGGCCAACCACAAAACCAAATCGGTCGAGCTGTGGAAGCAGGGCGACATCAGCTATTTGCTGAATTATCAGCCGGACAGCTTCGGGATGCGCTTTGTTGATCAGCATGGT
>WGBJ01000525.1 GCA_015494385.1 Marinosulfonomonas sp. | reverse complement strand
GGGTTACAAAATAGGTATTATTTTACCCCACCTTTCTGCGGGATTCCAAATTGAACAAACGGGTTCCAAGCACAACGGCTGGCTACTTTGCCGGTTTTGACTGGAATAATTGTCTGGCCGACGCAACCAGTTTAATTCCTTCGGTTGCCTCCAGAATTCCCATCAGCACCTTCAGGAAGGCCATTATGCGCGGTGAACGTGTTTCGCGGCTTGGGAAAACCAGAAACAGGTCAATCTCGGGGATGCGCCAATCTGGCAGGATTTCTTCCAGTTTACCGTTCTTAATCGCTTTCGAGATCAAAAACTGCGGGGCCTTTGTATAGCCCAGATTGCTATAAAGCGCCTGAAAAATCAGATCGGGGAGCTGGGCGGTCAGGCCGGTTTTGATCGGAACCTGTATCGTCCGGTCCCCGGAAGAAAGAAGCGTTGCGATCTGGTCGGCTTCGTGGCCGTATTGAATGTAATCCAGATTGATCAGATCTTGCGGCGTTTCGGGGCGCCCGTGGGTATCAAGATAGGCAGGAGTTGCCACATGGATTGTCGTCAGGGTTGCGATTTTTTGCACCACCCCGTCCCCGTTCCCGATTTTCCCGACCCTGATACCAATATCGACGCCCTCGGCTGCCAGATTCAGAACCCGGTCATCAGCCCTTAGCACCACTTTCAAATCCGGGTGCTGTTCGGCAAGCTGCACAATGACATTCCCCAGTAGATGCTGGGATATGCTCATGGTGGCTGTGACCGTCAACGTTCCGGCCACGTTCCCCATCATGGTTTCCAGCGCGACCTGAAGCGTTTCTTTTTCGTCCAGAATGATCACAGCGTGTTTATAGAGGATTTCACCCGCTTGCGTCATCCGCACGCCGCTGCGCTCGCGATGAAGCAATTTAACCCCGTACAAGGTTTCGAGCGCCGCGATTTGCTGGCTGACGGCAGGCTGGCTCATCTTGCGTTGGCGCGCGGCCCCCGACAGCGATCCGGTTTCAACGGCACTGACGTAGCTTTCAAATGCGCCCATCGTGTCCATAGGTTTTCCTTATGCCTAACAGTGCTATAACTTGGATTTAATAAAAGCATTGATTGTATATTTTCACAACAAGGATTTTGTAAACAGGAGACATCAAATGAACCTTACGAAAAGAACTTTGTTGCAAGGCCTGCTGGCAGCCCCTGCCCTTGCCGCACCTGCCTTGCTGTTGTCGGGGGCCAATAAGGCGTCTGCCCAAACCAATGCCGCCACAGGACAGGCACCGGGCTGGTACCGGTATCAGGTTGGCGATATTGAAATCACCGCATTGCTTGACGGGTACACCGAGGTGCCGACAAATTTCATCATCGGGTATGATGAAAATGCCGCCCGGGAAGCCACGGCAAATAGCTATCACCGTTTTGCCAGCGGCCCGATTACAATTCCGGTAAATGCGTATGTTGTAAAGACCGGCGAAGAGACGGTTTTGCTGGATGCCGGCGGTGTGGCTGCTTTCTTTCCTGCAGCCGGCAAACTGTTGGAAAACATGGCAGCCTCGGGCATCAATCCGGAAGATATAACCAAGGTGTTGCTAACCCACACCCACCCCGACCATATCGGCGCGCTGGCCAAAGAGGACGGCAGCAAGATGTTTGAAAATGCCTCGTTGATATGTTCGCAGGCAGAATGGGATTTCATTCACAGTGACGACGTGCGCAATGCTGCACCAGAAGGGTTCCGCCCGATGATCGACGTCGCGCGCGTGGCACTGGCCCCTTATGCGGACGGAAAACAACTGTTTAGCGGTGAAAAAGAGGTGCTCTCGGGCATTACATCCTTGCCGCTTCCGGGGCACACCCCGGGGCACACCGGATATATCGTCCATTCGAACGGCGACAACCTGCTTTTCTGGGGCGATGTTGTCCACTTTACGACCTTGCAATTTGCCAATCCGGACTGGGGCGTGGCTTTTGATGCGGACCCGGCTATGGCCACCCAGACCCGACGTGCTTTGTTCGAACGCGTCAGTGCCGATAAAATGGCCGTTGCGGGCGCCCATGTTGATTTTCCCAGCATTGGATATGTGGAAAAGTCAGGCGATGCCTACCGTTATGTAGCGGCACCGTGGATGCCACTGTAAGAAATCCGGCTTTGATGCGTCTGGCCATGTGTCAGGCGCATCAATTCAATCAGGCAATGTTTCTGCGGATATTTAGTGAGTAACAAGTGGCCACAAAGGGCCCTTCCCTCAAAAGCCCCCTTAAACCTCGATCAAATCCGGCGGATTGCTTAGCAGCCGCTCCAGCGCATACATCGCACGCTCGAACGCCTCCAGCGGGATTTGCCCGTTTACCGTGATGCGCACCGCATGGGGCGCGCGCCCGTCCAGCAGCGCGAAATCATCGGCCGAGCGCAGGCGGATGCCCTGTTTTTCCGCCGCCCGACAGAAATTAGATGCCCGCCAGCCACGCGGCAGTTTCAGCCACAGGAACGGCACATCGTCGCGCCATTTCAGATCATAGCGCCCCAGCACATTGACCGCGATGCGCACATAGCTGTTGACCCGTTCAACGATGGCAGCGCGGATTTGCGGCAGGTCCGGCGATTGCAACACCATTTCGGTCAGATCGGTGATGGTGATGGCCAGCCCGAAATGGTTGAACTGCGCCGTTCTGCGCAAGGTCTGCGCCTTGCCCTGCGGTGCCAGCGCGAAACCAACCCGCAAGGACGGGGTCAACGATTTGGACAGCGACGACACATACCACCCCAGTTCGGGCAGCAACTGGCGATAGGTCGGCAATCCGCTGCCCTGCATGTGATAGCAATCATCCTCGAGTATATGACAGCCGTATTTCTGCGCCACCTCGGCCAGTTCCTTGCGGCGGGTCAGCCCGGTGTGGCCGGTGGTCGGGTTGTGAACCTCGGGCGAGGTGCAGAATATCTGCGGGCCGTACTTCTGACAGGCCGCTTCAAGTTCCTCAGGCATCACACCTTCACTGTCGCATTTCAGCCCGACCACACCCGCACGCAACAGGCGGGCGGCGTGGCGAAAACCGGCATAGGACAGATCCTCGGCGAAAATCATCGGATTGGGGTCTTTCAGCACGATTTGCAGGATCATCATGATGGCGTTTTGCCCGCCGTGGGACAGCACGATATCCTCGGGATCAAACCGGCCCAGTTGCACCCCCTGCAACCAATCGGCAATCGCAATCCGCGCGTTCGCTTCGGTCGCCTGACTGGGATACTGGATCAGGTTGTCATTGGGCATCTGCGCCATGCGGGCATAACAATTGCGGATCAAGGCCTCCTGCCCCACATCCGGCAACAGCGGGGACAGAAGATCAATCCGGTCCGGCACTTTGGTTGGGCGCGCGCCAATTTCGATCGGCCTGTGTTGCGGCATTGCCTTGGGTTCGGCCACAAAAGTGCCCCGCCCCACAGCGGCCTCCAGAAGCCCTTCGTCAGTCAGCTTGGTATAGGCCCGTGCCACGGTACCAGGGGTGACTTTCAACTGCCAACCCAGTTCGCGCACCGGCGGCAGGCGTTCGCCCACCTGCAATTGTTCCGATACAATCGCCTGACGGATCGCGCCTGTCAAAGCCAGATATTTCGGACCATTGCCGCTAGATAGATCAGGAAACCAAATTGTATTCATTACAATCTTTCATTGGACGCCAGAAGAATGGCATTGTATCCATTCTCTATAGCGGAAATCCCCGCTTGTATCAATACAATTATTCAGGAGCGCGCCATGACCTATATTTCATCCCACCCCGCACAGCGCCCCACGCTGTTGCAGTCCCGCCTACCCCAATCGCCGCTGGCGCTGGTGGTGATTACGGCGGCCAATACGCTTCTGACATGGGATTTGCGCCGCCGCACACGGCGGCAG
>WGBJ01000524.1 GCA_015494385.1 Marinosulfonomonas sp. | reverse complement strand
TTCCCCGATGGCAAATCCGATCTGGCAATGGCGGCGGCCAGTTGGGTTTCCAAGGGGATGTTGCAGATCATTGATGATTCATTCGCGCAGGCCGACAGTTTTGCCGATGGGGCCACCACCTTTTGTTTCAAGCTGGCCAAACTGTTTGATACCGCCGACCATTGGCGCAGCTGCCCGATTTCCACCATGCTGTTTGACGGGCCGGACAATGACGCCTTTCGCCAGCACGCCGACCACATCCTGACCAGTTGGAGCACACGTGCCGCCGAACACGGGATGCGTCTGGGTCTGACCAATGAAAAAGCCGAAGCCGCCGCCGAATTGCTGCTGATGACTATTCAGGGGGCGTGGACCATCGCGCGGGCCAGAAATTCTGCCGATGTCATCCGGCGTATTCCCATACATCTGTATGGCTGATAGGCTGCGGGTGAAACAAAAGGAAACGCCCGTGAAATACCTGATCCCCCTTGCCATAACCCTGACCGCCACAACCGCCCAAGCCGACATTCTGAATGTGGTCAACGTGGCCCCTGACACCTATGCCATCGTTGGCCCGCTGGACCAGCGCAACCCCGAAAATCTGGGCAACAACGCCACCTTCGGGCTGGTTGTGACAGATGAAGGCGCGGTGCTGATGGATCCCGGGGGCAGCTACAAGGGCGCCGAAATGCTGCATCAGGTGATCAAGGGGATCACTGATCAGCCGGTGAAATATGTGATCGACACCGGCGGGCAGGATCATCGCTGGATGGGCAACGGGTACTGGCAGCAGCAGGGTGCGCAGGTGATTGCCTCGGACGATGCCGTGGCCGACCACCATGACCGCGCTTCAATGCAATTGACCGGCCTTAGCGTGCTGATTGGCGAAGACATGCTGGAAGGCACCGAACCCGCCTATGCCGACATCACCTTTGGCACGGATTACACGCTGGAACTGGGCGGGGTCACGCTGCAACTGCACCACGAGGGGGCAGCACATACGCCGGGCGACAGCACCGTCTGGCTGGCCGATCGCTCCACCCTGTTTGCCGGCGATATTGTCTATGTCGAACGCATCCTTGGGATCGGTCCACAATCCAACACGCTGGAATGGGTCGCCAGTTTCGAGGCACTGGCCGCGCTGAACCCTGAACACATCGTCCCGGGCCACGGCAACCCCGTCGATCTGGCCACAGCCACCCATGACACTTATGATTACCTGATCAACATCCGCACAAAGATGGCCAACTATATCGATGGCGGCGGCGAGATCATCGACTCGGTCAAGATCGACCAATCGGCCTTTTCCTACCTGAAGAATTTCGAAGGGCTGGCGGGACGCAACGCGCAAGAGGTGTTCACCCAGATGGAATGGGAATAACCGTTATAGCGTTTCCAGTTTATCTTGAAACAGGAGTATCGCTTTTTGCGTTCAAGCCAAAGGCTTGAGGCAGCGAAAAGCGGTTCAACATTAACTGGAAACGCTTTATTTCACCGTCATAATCACATCCAGCGGCTTTTTTATGGTCGAGGCCGCCGGTATCGTTGCCCCCTCTGCTGCTTGCCCGACCACCAGTATCATCACCGGTTTTTCCGAGGCAGGCCGCCCCAGCAATCCGTTCAGAAACTTCATAGGGTTGGGGGTGTGCGTTAGACAGGACAGGCCTGCATGATGCAGGGCTGCAATCAGGAAACCTGTGGCGATGCCCACGCTTTCGGGCACGTAATAGTTCTTGTAGCGTGTGCCATCCTCGAATTCGCCATAGCGCTGGGCGAAAATCACAATCAGCCACGGCGCGTCGGTCAGATGCTGTTTTTCCACGCCGGTTCCCAGCGGTTCCAGCGCCTTGATCCATTCATCCCCGCCACCACCGGCGTAAAAGGCTTCTTCCTCTTTCTCGGCGGCCTCGCGAATCTGCGCCTTCAGGTCGGGCGATTTTACGGCAACGAAATGCCACGGCTGATGGTTCGCCCCGCTGGGCGCGCGGCCTGCGGTGGCAATGCAATATTCGATCACCTCTTGCGGCACCTCGGTTTTGGCAAAGTCGCGGGTTGAATGGCGGGTTTTCATCTTGTCAAAAAACGCCAACGCGCGGGTTTTCATATCTTCGGGCGATAACGCCTCTTGCGCGGGCAATTCGATCGCCTGAAACTGCAATTTATCCTTGGAAAACATCTGTGCCCCTTTCCTGATTTTCGCCCACTATGTCCTGTCGGGAACAGGCGCGCAATCCTTGCCTTCCCGCTTCCCTTTCCGGCAAACACGCCCTAAGCTGGAGTCTGGAAAAACCAGCAGGCCCCGCATGACCGACACACCCGATACCGATCCCGCCTATCAGGTTCTGGCGCGTAAATACCGCCCCGAAAGCTTTGCCGATCTGGTGGGGCAGGACGCGATGGTGCGCACCCTGAAGAACGCGTTTGAAGCCGACCGCATCGCGCAGGCCTTCATCATGACCGGCATCCGCGGCACCGGCAAAACCACTACGGCGCGGATCATCGCCAAGGGGATGAACTGTATCGGGCCGGACGGCACCGGCGGGCCAACCACCGAGCCTTGCGGGGAATGTGAACACTGCGTGGCGATCATGGAAGGGCGCCATGTGGACGTGATGGAGATGGACGCCGCATCGCGCACCGGTGTGGGCGACATCCGCGAAATCATCGATTCCGTCCACTACCGCGCGGCCTCGGCCCGCTACAAGATCTACATCATCGACGAAGTGCACATGCTGTCGACCAGCGCATTTAACGCGCTGCTGAAAACGCTTGAGGAACCGCCGGCGCATGTGAAATTCATCTTTGCCACCACCGAAATCCGCAAAGTGCCGGTGACGGTTCTATCACGCTGCCAGCGGTTTGATCTGCGCCGGATTGAACCCGAAGTGATGATCGCCCTGTTGCGCAAAATCGCAACCGCCGAGGGCGCGGAAATCTCGGATGACGCGCTGGCGCTGATCACGCGGGCCTCGGAAGGGTCGGCGCGGGATGCCACATCGCTGCTGGATCAGGCGATCAGCCACGGCGCAGGTGAAACCACCGCCGATCAGGTGCGCGCGATGCTGGGGCTGGCAGATCGTGGCCGCGTGCTGGACCTGTTCGATCTGATCGTCAAAGGCGATGCCGCCGGTGCGCTGACCGAAATATCCGGCCAATACGCCGACGGGGCCGACCCGATGGCCGTGCTGCGCGATCTGGCGGAAATCACCCACTGGATTTCGGTGATCAAAATCACCCCCGAAGCCGCTGAAGACCCCACCGTTTCCCCGGACGAACGCACGCGCGGTCAGGCCATGGCCGCCGCCCTGCCGATGCGGGTGATGACGCGGATGTGGCAGATGCTGCTAAAGGCACTGGAAGAGGTGGCGATGGCCCCCAACGCCATGATGGCCGCCGAAATGGCGATCATCCGCCTGACCCATGTGGCCGACCTGCCAACACCGGGCGAGTTGGTGAAAAAACTGCAAGATACCACACCGCCACC
>WGBJ01000523.1 GCA_015494385.1 Marinosulfonomonas sp. | reverse complement strand
GTGCACAGGTGATACACTCCAACTGCTGGCCATCGCGAATATCGATGCCGGTCGGGCAAACATTCACGCAGGCCATGCAATCGATGCAATCCCCCAGGTTTTCGACATCCCCCCCCTTGCGCCGCTTGCCACGGGGCTCGCCGCGCCAGTGGCGATAGCCGACTGTCAGGGTATCTTCGTCCATCATTGCGGCCTGAATCCGTGGCCAGGGACACATATAGATACAGATTTGTTCGCGGGCAAAACCGCCAAAACCAACAGTGGTGAGCGTCAAAACAAGGATCGTCAGATAGGCAATCGGATGCGCCTGAAAGGTCAGCAATTTAACCAGCAACGTCGGTGCGTCGGCAAAATAGAACACCCATGCCCCGCCGGTCGCGACACCAATCATCAACCAGACAAACCACTTAAACAGCCGCAAACGCCACTTTCTGGCGTCCCATTTGGATTTCCAAAGGCGGATACGCGCGTTTCGATCCCCCTCGATCCAGCGTTCCGTCAGAATAAACAGGTCGGTCCAGATGGTCTGCGGGCAGGCATAGCCGCACCAGACACGACCGGCCGCCGCCGTAAACAGGAACAATCCCAGCCCCGCCATGATCAACAGGCCCGCAATGAAATAGAATTCATGGGGCCAGATTTCGATCATGAAAAAGTAAAAGCGCCGTCCGGCAAGGTCGATCAGAACCGCCTGATCAGGCAGGTTCGGGCCGCGATCCCAGCGAATCCAGGGCGTCAGGTAATAGACAGCCATTGCAATGCCCAGCAACCACCACTTCAGGGTGCGGAATTTCCCCCTGACCTTACGCGGGAATACCGGTTCGCGGGCGGCGTATAATTGCGGGGCTTTGTTTTCAGTATTGCTCACGGGATCAACTCCAACCGTCGGTTGCTTTGGCTGCATATAACATGGCGCCATCTCGACTCGCAAAGATAGCCTTAGCAGTGGAAATAATAGTAATTTCGCCAATGCCCATGCGACGAAGCGTAACATGCCCTGCGGCATAAGGCGACAAAGCCCTTGTTAGAATCCGTCTAATGGGGTTAAGGTGGCACCGACCCCCAAGGAAACGCGCGAACAGGACGGGCGTCGGTGCCTTTTACCGAGGGCTGGAGACCCCCGGAAGCTTTATATCTTACTCACCGCCACCAAGCTGGTGGACGTAAGTGGCAACGGCGCGAATATCAGACTCGGACAAACGAGCCCCCCATGTGGGCATTACGCCGAAGCGGGCGAAATTGACGGTTTCGCGAATCGTGTCTTTGTCGCCGCCATACAGCCAGATAGCATCAGTCAGATTAGGCGCGCCTTGATCTCGATCACCTTTTCCGTCTTCTCCGTGACAAGATGAGCAATTATCTTCGAAAACAACCGCCCCGGCCTTGGCCAATTCGGGATCTGCCTGATCTGTCTGACCGGAAATCGTCAGGACGTGGTTTACAACCTGTTCGATTTCTTCTTCGCTCAGCAGTTCGTCAGCGCCGAATTTAGGCATTTCCGAGAAACGGGCATCTTCATCGTCTTCGTTCCGCACACCGTGTGTCACGGTATAGTGGATATCCTCGATGGTTCCGCCCCACAGCCAGTCATCGTCCAGCAGGCTTGGGAACCCTTTGTTCCCTTGCGCACCGGAACCGTGACACTGCGCACACCATGTCTGGAACACAGCGTGACCAGCATTAATGGCATAGCCCTTCAGCTCGGGATCGGCAGCAATCGCGGCCAGTTCAACCGAGGCAAGTTTGCTTTCGATCGCAGCATTGGCTTCGTCAACAGCCTTGATTTCAGCCTCTACATCCCCGCGGGTGGACCACTTCATCAGACCGGGTGTTGCCCCCTCTTTCGAGATCGGCCAGGCCGGATAGGCGATGGTATAGCCGATGGCCCAAACGATGGTTGCATACAGCGTCCACAGCCACCAGCGCGGCAGAGGATTGTTATATTCTTCAATCCCGTCCCACGAATGGCCGGTTGTTTCTACGCCGTTTTCGTTCTCTTCTGGTTTTCTTTTACTCATGACCGCGCCTCCTTGGACCCAGCAGGTTTGTCTTCATTGCGGAAAGGGATGTTGGCGATATCGTCGTGCACCTTGCGGCTGCCCGGACGGAACGCCCAGAAAACCACAAAGATAAACACGGCGAAAATGCCCAGCATGCCCCAGCTATCTGCGAAATGCCGCATTACGGAATAGGTATCCATCATCCCCTCCTAGCGGCTTGCGTCGGGTGTGAAGGTCGAGAAATCGACCAGCGTGCCCAACATTTGCAGATACGCAATCAGCGCGTCCATTTCCGAAATACCCGGCTTGCCATCAAAGTTGCGCACTTGCGCTTTGGGATAGCGGGCCAGCATTTCCTCGTAATCGCTGTCCGGATCGGCCTGTGCAACAAAGTCGGCCTTGGCGCTTGCGATCATCTCGTCTGTGTAAGGCACGCCGACCATGCGGTGCGTCTTTAGCAGATCTTCGATGTAGGTCGGTTCGATCATCCGGTCCGACAAGAAGCCGTATTTCGGCATGATCGACACAGGAACAACCGACTGCGGGTTGGTCAGGTGGTCAACATGCCAAGCATCCGAATAACGACCGCCAACACGGGCCAGATCGGGACCTGTCCGTTTGGACCCCCACTGTGCGGGGTGGTCATATTGCGATTCAGCCGCCAGTGAATAGTGGCCATAACGCTCGACCTCGTCACGCAGTGGACGGATCATCTGGCTGTGACATACATAACAGCCCTCGCGCACATAGATGTCCCGGCCGGTCAACTCGAGCGGGGAGTAGGGGCGCATGCCGTCTACATCCTCGATCGTGTTTTCCAGATAGAACAAAGGTGCGATTTCAACGGCGCCACCAATGGTGACAACCAGCAGCGAAAGAACCATCAGAATAGTTGCGTTTTTCTCGATGATTGAGTGTTTATCAAGGAAAGCCATTTGTCATTCCCTCCCTACTCTGCTGGAACGGCTGCGGTGACGTCGGCTTTCGCCGGGCGCTTCGCAACTGTTGCCCAAAGGTTGTATGCCATGACGCAACCACCGGTCAGGTACAAGAACCCGCCAATTGCACGCACAACGTTCATCGGCCATTTGGCCTCTACGGTGTCGGCGAACGAGTTCACGAGGAAACCATTCGGGTCAACTTCGCGCCACATCAGGCCTTCCATGATACCCGATACCCACATCGAGGACGCGTACAGAACGATCCCGATTGTGGCCAGCCAGAAGTGGTAGCTAACCAGCTTCAGCGAATACAGGCCTTCGCGGTTCCACAGACGTGGCACCAGGAAGTACAGCGCACCAAAGGTGATCATGCCATTCCAGCCCAGAGCGCCAGAGTGAACGTGGCCAATGGTCCAGTCGGTATAGTGCGACAGCGAGTTCACTGCGCGGATCGACATCATCGGACCCTCGAATGTGGACATGCCGTAGAAACCGATCGACACAACCATCATCCGGATAACCGGATCGGTGCGCAGTTTGTCCCATGCACCCGACAGGGTCATCAGACCGTTGATCATACCGCCCCATGAAGGCATCCACAGGATGATCGACATGACCATACCCAATGTACCGGCCCAGTCAGGCAGCGCGGTATAGTGCAGGTGGTGCGGACCAGCCCAGATATAAAGGAAGATCAGCGCCCAGAAGTGGATGATCGACAGTTTATACGAAAAGACAGGGCGTTCGGCCTGCTTTGGCACAAAGTAGTACATCATGCCCAGGAAGCCGGCTGTCAGGAAGAAGCCCACAGCATTGTGGCCATACCACCACTGGGTCATCATATCCTGAACACCCGAGAACACCTGAACCGATTTCGAGCCGAACAGCGACACGGGGATCGACAGGTTGTTCACGATATGCAGCATCGCGATGGTGATGATGAACGACAGGTAGAACCAGTTGGCCACGTAGATGTGCTTTTCTTTACGCTTGTAAAGTGTGCCCATGAATACGGCCAGATAGGCAACCCATACAACAGTCAGCCACCAGTCGGTCAGCCATTCCGGTTCGGCGTATTCTTTGGACTGTGTCGCGCCCATGATATAGCCGGTTGCCGCCAGAACGATAAACAGGTTGTAGCCCCAGAAGACGAACCAAGCGAGGTTACCGCCCCAGAGGCGTGCAGCGGACGTGCGCTGGACAACATAGAAAGACGTGGCAATCAGGCCGTTGCCGCCAAAGGCAAAGATAACGGCCGATGTGTGCAAGGGACGCAAGCGGCCAAAGTTCATATAACCCTGTGCCCACTCGAAATTAAGGCTGGGGAACGCCAGAATTGTTGCAATCCAGTCACCAACCAGGAAGCCTGTAACGCCCCAGCCGACAGTTGCAATCACACCCGCACGGACAACGCCGTCAAGGTATCCCTCGGCTTTCGGCTTCTCGTCGCCCAGCTGGCGAACCTGCCAGATGAACAACGCCAAGGCGGCAAGCATGATAATCAGCGCCTGCGCCGTATAGGCCAAATCTCTTGAGTAATTGGCGGCGATGGCTGCTAACAGCACCACTGCACCAACTACAATCAGTTTAATGTAGTCCCACATTGCACGTCCCTTCGTCTTTTTCTCCCGGCACGACTCACACTTCGCCCGGCTACTTTGCGACTAGATGCGGTATGCCGCGCCCAGACACAACCCACCTTGATCTATATCAATTTTTGCATGTGTCAATTTTGATCGACATCAAGGCCATATTTTTTCGTTCGGCTATTCTCGTATATATAGACATTCCTTAAGGAGAACTCTCCAATGGCCTATAAATCGCTATTTACCGTTATCACAGATCCGGCAGTTGCAGAACCAGCTCTTGAACGGGCCATTGCAATCGCCCATGCCGAAGATGCGCATCTGGATGTGCTTTGCATCGGTGTCGATCGCACCCAAACGGGGTATTACTATGCCGGGGCCAGCGCGGTTTTTCAGCAGGAAGTCATTGAAAAAGCTAAAGAAGAAGCTATCGCCGCCGAAACCTATGCAAACGAGCGCCTCTCAAAGGAAGGCATTAAATTCGCAGTAGACAAGGCCGTGGCACAACTGGCCGGACTGGGCCGGCTGGTGGCACATCGGGCACGGTTCAGTGATCTTGTGGTGCAGCCCCGGCCATATGGCAAAGGCTGCGGGCAAGAGCAGGAAACCATTGTCGAGTCTGCCCTTTTCGAAGGTCAGGTGCCTACTTTGGTGGTGCCGCCAAAAACCAAAGCAAATGTGCAACCGAAACGCATTATTATCGCCTGGAACGAAAGCAGCGAGGCAA
Source organism: Marinosulfonomonas sp. (assembly GCA_015494385.1). GTDB lineage: Bacteria > Pseudomonadota > Alphaproteobacteria > Rhodobacterales > Rhodobacteraceae > Profundibacter. Next base: position 541 of record WGBJ01000523.1, on the reverse strand, counting down.
TGGCCGCTGTTCGCGCAGCATTGCCGACCCTTGTCGCGGCTGATTCCGTGAACATTACAGTGATCGACCCCCCCCAGCACGGACCGGACCGTTCAGACCCGGGCGGAGCCCTGTCGCAAATGCTGGTGCGTCACGGGGTCAAAGCGGAAATCACCGTGTTGGCGAAAACCATGCCACGGGTTTCGGATGTGTTGTTGCGCCATGCGCGCGATATAAATGCCGATATGATCGTCATGGGCGCTTACGGCCATTCGCGGTTCCGCGAGGCCATTCTGGGCGGCGCTACCCGCAACATGCTGGAAAACACGAAAATTCCGGTGCTGATGGCGCACTAAAGCGCTTTGCGTTTGATCTGAATCGACATGACCGCCGAACGCCATTGCCTTGGCAATCGCTGCCTCGGCGGTCATGTCGATACTTGTATCAAATTAAACGCAAAGCGCTGTAAGCACTAGGTCACCGACTCATAAGATCTTAACCAAATCCTGATAGATGCGAGTTGGACGGAAGCCAGGTAGTTGTCGTCGCGTTTGTCGTAACG
>WGBJ01000522.1 GCA_015494385.1 Marinosulfonomonas sp. | reverse complement strand
TAATGCTGTGTGCGATGGTGCTGGCACCGCTCACAGGTATGGCAGCACCCTATGCGGCCTTTGTGGTTGATGCCCGCACCGGCGAGGTGCTGCATTCGCGCAATGCCGATACCCGCCTGCATCCGGCATCGCTCACCAAAATGATGACGCTCTATATCGCATTCGAGGCGATCGAGCATGGTGAAATCTCGCTTGATACCAAGGTGCGCATTTCCAAACATGCCGCTTCCATGCCGCCCTCCAAACTGGGCCTGAGGGCCGGACAGCGCATCAAACTGCGTTACCTGATCCGCGCCGCCGCCGTAAAATCGGCCAATGACGCCGCCACTGCGATCGGCGAGGCAATTTCCGGTTCCGAAGCCGCCTTTGCGCGCCGGATGAACCGCACCGCCAAGGCCCTGGGGATGAACCGCACAACCTTTAAAAACATGAACGGGCTGACCGCTGCGGGTCACCTGTCCACGGCCCGCGACATGACCACGCTGGGGCGGCATGTGTTCTATGACTATCCTGAATATTACAACCTGTTCTCGCGCATCACCACCGATGCGGGGATCAAGCAGGTCTATAACACCAACCGCCGCCTGCTGGGCGCCTATCGCGGCGCCGACGGCATCAAAACCGGTTATACCCGCGCGGCTGGCTTTAACCTTGTGGCCTCGGCCCGTCGTGGCAATGAACGTATCATCGCAACCGTTTTCGGTGGCCGCTCAACCGCGACCCGCAACGCCAAAGTGGCTGAATTGCTGGATCTGGGTTTCCGCCGTGCGCCGACCAATGTGCGTGTGCGCAAACCGGCATTGCCCCCCTATCTGGGGAACCGCGGCATCGGGAAATCCGCACCAGCGACGCCTTCCGCACCTTCAACAGGCAGAAACCCGGCGGGCACTGCCGGCAAAACAATCCGTCTGATCACCGCCGTCAGCAAAAGCATACGCCCGCCACAGCGCCCCACCGTTGCCCCGCCGGAAGAATTGCTTGTGGCTATGAAAAGCGACATCGAAAGCGCATTGACCGAAGCACAGCAAACCGTTGTAGCCGAAGCTGTTGTCGAACCACCCAAACCAGCCCCCAAGCCCGAAGTGGCAGAAGCAATCCTGACCGAAGCCGTCATTGCCGAAGCAATAGAAGCTCCGGCAGAACCGGTGATCACTGCAACGGCTGCAGCCCCTGTTGTTACCCCGGCCCCGTTGCCGCGTCCGGCCAAGGTTATTCTGGCCTCGGCTTTGGCGACACAGTCGGCAGCTCAGTCCGAACCTGTCGTCGTCACCCGTATTTCCACATCCGGCGGACGGCTTTGGGGGATCAATATCGGGCGCTATAATTCGCAATATCAGGCCGAACGCGTGTTGCTGAAAACCGCGCTCAAGGAAATGACAACACTGGACGGCTCCCTGCGCAAGGTTGTGCGTCGCAGCGGCGGGTTTGATGCCAATTTCGTCGGCATGACCCGCGAAACCGCCGAACTGGCCTGTCGCCGCCTGCAAGCGCGCAATATTGCCTGTTCGACAATGGGACCATCCTGACAGGTGCCCGGCAATGGTTGAATTCGCCCTGCCCGCCCCCGCAACTCCAAGCGTTGCAATCGCCAACAGCGATCTGCGCTTTCCCGTGCGCCGTATCTTTTGCGTTGGCCGCAATTATGCCGAACATGCCCGCGAAATGGGCCATGACCCGAACCGCGAACCGCCGTTCTTTTTCACCAAACCCGCCGATGCGGTGGTGGATGATGGCGCAACCCTGCCCTACCCACCGCACACCGAAAACCTGCATCACGAGGCCGAACTGGTTGTCGCAATTGGCACGGGCGGGGCGGATATTAACGTGGCGGATGCCCCAAGCCACATCTGGGGCTATGGCGTTGGCAACGACCTGACCCGCCGCGATCTACAGGCCAAAGCCAAGGAAATGCGCCGCCCGTGGGACATGGCCAAGGGGTTTGACAATTCCGCCGTTTGCGGCCCGCTGCACCCCGTTTCCAGCATTGGCCATCCGACCAAAGGGCGCATCACCGCACATGTGGACGGGCAGTTGCGTCAGGACGGGGATATTGCCGATATGATCTGGCCCGTGGCCGATGTGATCGCCTTTTTGTCAGGGCTAGTCACGCTGGCCGCCGGCGATCTGGTCTATACCGGCACGCCTGCCGGCGTTGGCCCGATTGCCCGTGGCCAAAGTTGCACAATCGCGATTGAAGGGTTGGGCAGCGTCACCAGCACCCACGTTTAGGGGCGCGGTTTATCATCCCATTCGTCGCTTAGAATCCGGTGGGCATCGCCATCCGGATCGTCATATTGTTTCGACTTCAAAGTCCAGAAAAAGGCCAACAGACCCAGCCCGCCCAGAAACAGCGAAATCGGGATCAGATACAGAATAATTCCCATGTTGGTTCTCCTAACGCAGCCGCAGGGCGTTTAGCGATACTGTAATCGATGATGCCGACATCGCCAAGGCTGCCATCAACGGGGTGGCAAACCCGAACAGGGCAATCGGCACCGCAATCGCGTTATAGCCCGCCGCGATGGCAAAATTTTCCTTTATCCGGCGGGTTGCCTTGCGGGCGATCACCGTGGCCTCGGCCAGCGGGGACATGTCGCTGCCCAGCAGCACAATATCGGACGCCACCCGCGCCGCATCCAGTGCGGACGCCGGCGAGATCGACACATGTGCCGCCGCCAGTGCCGCCGTGTCGTTCAGCCCGTCACCGACCATCAAAACCCGCGCGCCATTTTCGGACAAGGCATTGATCCGCTTGGCTTTATCCTCGGGCAGGGCTTCGGCCACCCATTCGTCAAACCCCAGCCGTTTAGCCAATGTTTCAACCGCGACCGGCGCGTCGCCCGAAATCAGCAACAGCTTCATGCCCTGCTCTTTCAACGCCGCCACAGCCTTGTCCGCGCCTTCGCGCAAATGGTCCGCAAAGGTAAATTCCAGCGGGTCTGCCGTGCCAATCTGCAGATAGGTCGCCGTCTGCGCGCCTGCCTTGGCCCCGACCCACGCCGCGCGTCCCAGACGCACGGTTTCGCCGTTCCAGGTGCCCTCGACCCCATAGCCCGGAACCTCGTGCAGGTCATTCAATTCGGCGGGTTCCACCCCTGCCCCGCTGACCGCCGCCGCAAGGGACACCGCCAAGGGATGCGACGAAGCCTGCGCCAATGCCAGCGCCACTTGCAGATCACGCGACTTGAAGTCCTCCAGATTGGTCAGTTCCGGCGCGCCTTCGGTCAGGGTGCCGGTTTTGTCGAAAACCACAGTGTCGACTTCGGCCAGCCGCTCCAGCGCAGTGGCATCCTTGATCAACATCCCGCGCCGAAACAACCGTCCCGACGCCGCCGTTGTCACCGCCGGAACCGCAAGGCCAAGGGCGCAGGGGCAGGTGATGATCAGCACCGCAACGGCGATATTCAGCGACAGGCGCACGTCCCCGCCGGATATAACCATCCAGCCGACAAAGGCAAAGAACGACAGCAAATGCACCCCCGGCGCATAGATGCCCGCCGCCTTGTCCGCCAGCGATGTGTAGCGGTTTTTCGAGCTTTCGGCCATCGCCACCAGATCGGCCATGCGGTGCAGCGATGTATCCTCGCCCGCCGCCGTAACGCGCACGGTCAGCGGGCCGGTCAGGTTGACTTCGCCCGCGCTGACCACGCTATCGGGTCCGGCGTAAACCGGCACGGTTTCGCCCGTCAGCAAGGAGCGGTCCAATTCGCTTTGACCGTCTGTCACCACCCCGTCCACAGGCATCCGCCCGCCCGGTTTGACCCGCACCAGATCGCCAACGGCCAATTCGGCGATTGGCACGGTGACCAGTTCGTCGCCCTCGAACCGTTCTGCGCGCGGCACTTCCAGCGCGGCCAGTTCTTCGGCGGCGGATCGGGCAATCGCGCGGGTGCGGTGATCCAGATAACGGCCCGCCAGCAGGAAAAACGTCAGCGACAGGGCCGCATCGAAATAGGCGTGTTTACCGCTTTGGGTGACTTCATACAGCGACAGGGCACAAGCCAGAAGGATCGCCAGCGAAATCGGCACATCCATATTCAGGCGGCGCACCTTCAATACCGACCAGGCGCTGCGGAAAAACGGCTGCGCGGAAAAGGCGATTGCCGGCAGGGCAATGATGGCGGAAATCCAGTGGAACAGATCGCGGGTTGCAGCCTCGGCTCCGGCCCAGACCGAGATCGACAGCAGCATCACGTTCATCATCGCAAAGCCCGAAACCGCCAGCCGCATCAGCAATTCGCGCCCGCGTTTGTCGGTTTCCGTGGCCCGTAATGTGCCTGCGTCCAGTTCGTGCGCCTCGTATCCGATCCCTTCGAGCAAGCTGATCATATCATCTGCCGTCACCTCGGGATCGGCCTCGATGCTGACGCGTTTCAGGGTCAGGTTTACCCGTGCCGAATGCACACCCGCAGCACGTTCCAATTCGCGTTCAACCGCCGTGATACAGGCCGCGCAATGCACTGTGGGCAAGGACAGCATGATCCGCGCCTCGACCACCTCGTTCATCTTGGCCAGCTCTTCTGCCGAAGGGGCGACCGAGCATGCAGGACAGGCAGCGATTTGCGCGCACATGGCTTAGCCTTCCACCTCGAAATCCAGACGCTGATGGAATTTGGTGCCGTCAAGCGCGGTGGCCTTCAGGCGCAGGTTCCATTTGCCCGGTGCCAACGTCAGCGGCGCACGGAATTTACCGCCGCGTTGCTGGAATTGTGGTGTCTGGTCGTCCCGCACATGGGTGGGGCGGCCAACGATGGCATTCAGCAGGGCCACATCGGCCGGGCGGTCAGATTTATCCACCACCTCGACCACCAGTTCACCCGGCTCATAGGTTACCGAAACCGTCCATCCCAGCGCCTCTTGGGCGGCGCGTTCGGCATCAAAGTTCTGGCTGGCCACATAGCTGTTTTTCACATCCATGCCCGGAAAGGTGCTTAGGGCCGAGTAAGCCATAAACAGGTTCACCCCGATGATCAGGCCGAAGGCGGCAACAAACGCGAATAGAACCTTGCGGCCGGTAAATGGTGCCATTTATTGCGCCTTTCCGTTAAAGACGGTGCTGGTATGCACCTGTTCCTCGCCGACCTTATCCTCGACAGACAGGATAATTTCCGTGCGATCCGATTTGGCAGGCTCGCTGCCGGCCGGTGCCGTTACATAAACGCGCTGCAACAGGGTTTCGTTTGCCGGCACGACAACACTATTGCCCTCACGCCCTTCCAGCAAAATAGCGAGACTGGGGTCCCCACTCACCGAAATGTCGAACTTGCGGTCGTCGCCATGTTTGTTGCGCAACCGGACATCATAGGTGTTGCGGATCGTACCATCCGAAAGCGTAACATAAATCGGGTTTCGTACCGGTGCAACGGTCATATCAATATCCGGCCGAACGATCAGCGCCACCAGCAGGCCAATGCCGACCAGCGACCACAGCCCGATATACATCATGGTCCGGGGGCGGAAAACATGTCGCCAGACCGGTTTTGGTGTTGCGCCATGTGTTTCGGCTTCTTCATCCGACAAGGCCAGATAATCAATCAACCCGCGCGGTTTGCCGATTTTCTCCATCACGTCGTCACAGGCGTCGATGCACAGCGCACAGGTGATACACTCCAGCTGCTGGCCATCGCGAATATCGATGCCGGTCGGGCAAACATTCACGCAGGCCATGCAATCGATGCAATCCCCCAGGTTTTCGACCCCCCCCCTTGCGCCGCTTGCCACGGGGCTCGCCGCGCCAGTGGCGATAGCCGACTGTCAGGGTATCTTCGTCCATCATTGCGGCCTGAATC
>WGBJ01000521.1 GCA_015494385.1 Marinosulfonomonas sp. | reverse complement strand
ACCCCTTGCAGGATGTATCCGGCCGCCACATGGTCGATCACCTCGGCCCTGCGCGCCCGCGAAGTATCGGCCTCCAGCAAGGCGCGTTCGGCGGCCACGGTGGACAGACGTTCGTCCCAGAACCCGATCGGTAGATCGGTCAGGCGCGACAGGTTGCGGGCAAAGGCGCGGGTTGACTGGCAGCGCGGCCCTTCCGAGCCATCCATATTGCGTGGCAGTCCCAATACGAACCCGCCCAGATTACGCTCGGCGGCGATTTCCAGCAGACGGGCCGCATCCACGCCGAATTTCTTGCGCCTGACGGTTTCCAGCGGGGTGGCGACGGTCAGAAAATTGTCCGATACAGCAACGCCAATGGTCTTTGTCCCCAGATCCAGCCCCGCAAGGGCGCGCATCGGCGGCAGGGCAGCGGCGAAATCCTCGATCGCGTCATAGATCATTCAGCAACACCGGCCCGCTTGGCTGCGGCCCGCACAACGTCCAGCGCGGCACTGTCACCGGCAAAGGCCTCTTGCGCCTTGGCCCATGCGTCCGCTGCCCGCTCTTTATCACCCAGAACACCCAGTGCCCCCAGCAACTGTGCCCATTCCTGCGGGCTGCCGCCATCGGTGTCCAGACGTTCGGACAGGCGTCCGACCATGGATTTGATCATGTCCTGACGCTCTTCTGCGGTCATTTCCCCGGCTGCCGCAACGGCATCCGCATCCGGCCCTGCCAAACCGCCACCGCCACGCATCATCGGCGGCACGCGGTAATCCACACCGGCAAAGGCCGCGGCATCCTCGATCTGGGCAATGATCGGCTGCATCCACGGATCATTCGGATTGCTGGCCTCCAGCAAAGCCTTCCATATGCGGAAGGTCACATCAGGACGGCCGTTCTGGGCAAACATCAGGCCCGAATAATACAGCGCCTTGCCGTTGTTCGGATCAAGCGTCAGCGCCTTTTGCAACGCGCCCTCGGCCTCGGGGGAAACATAGCCACCGGCGGCCACGATCATCAGATCGGCCAGATCGGCGTAATCATCGGCGGTGGCATCCGCCCCCTTGATCTCGATCACCCGCTGGTGCGCCCGATAGGCGGCGGTGTAATTCCCCAGCGCGGCCTCGTTACCGGCCAGCAACTCGTGCCCCTGCAAATCATCAGGTCGCGCCGCAACGGCTGTGCGCAGCTTGGCCACCAGCTCTTTTTGGCGCGGATCGACATCTACAGCCACCTGCGGCACCTGCGCTTCGATCTCGGCTTGCGAAGGGCGGCTCTCGCGGGCCTGCTCGGCCTCGGCAATGCGCAGTTTCAGCGGCAAATCCGGATAGCCCGGCGCCCCGATCTTCTGGTAAACCCCGACAGAGGCGGCCAGCAACACCAGTGACGCCAGAATGGCGCCGTAGGTCATCGGCTTGGGCGCACGATGCACCTCCTCGGCGGCTTGCAGGGCCTTGTCCGCATCCAGAATCCGGCGCGACACCTCGGTTTTGATCCGCGCGGCTTCTTCCTTGGAGACCACCCCGCGTTCCAGATCGCGCTCCACCCCGGCCAACTGGTCGCGGTAAACCTGCAAATCATATTCGGCGGCCGCCACCCCCGTATCCTGTCCGCGCAACAGCGCCAATGCCAGCAATACAGCCACCACAAGGATAAGCACGCCAATCACAATCCAGAACACCATAGGGTTTTTCGCCTTTCATTAATTTTCGCACCCCGTGTATCGCGAAACGGCCCTGCACAAAAGAGCGAAACCGCCGCAGGCAGATCACAGATACGACAGCGCCTGCAAATTGCGGATATGTCGCATATTTTCCCCATTGTGCCGCAGGTGTGCGCGGCTAGAGTTGTGTTGCGTATCAATACTGTGGTGCAGGGGCCGCTATGCCCCTTTAGGGGATTCGAAATATGAGACGTTATTCTGCATTTGCTATCGCCCGCGAGGCCCTGCGTTATCACACCGGCTGGGGCAAGGCGTGGCGATCACCCGAACCGAAAAAATCCTATGACGTGGTGATCGTCGGGGCAGGGGGACACGGGTTGGCCACCGCCTATTATCTGGGCAAGAATTTCGGCATCACCAATGTGGCCATTCTGGAAAAAGGCTGGCTGGGCGGCGGCAACACGGGCCGCAACACCACCATCATCCGCTCGAACTACCTGCAAGACCCATCCGCCGCGATCTATGAAAAGGCGCGCAGCCTGTATGAAACCATGTCGCAGGACCTGAACATGAACGTCATGTTTTCCCCGCGCGGCGTGATGATGCTGGCCCAGACTCAACATGAAATCCGCGGCTTTCAACGCACCGCACAGGCCAACGCCTTTCAGGGGGTGAAAACCGAATTCATCAGCCCGCAGCGGGTCAAGGAACTGGTGCCGATCATGAACATCTCCGGCCCGCGCTACCCCGTATTGGGTGCGCTGTGGCAGGAACGCGCCGGCACGGGGCGCCATGACGCGGTGGCATGGGCCTATGCGCGCGCCTGTTCCGGCATGGGCATGGACATCATCCAGAAATGCGAAGTCACGGCGGTGAACCAGTCAAACGGTCAGGTCACCGGCGTGGAAACCACCCGCGGCACGATTGGGTGCAAGAA
>WGBJ01000520.1 GCA_015494385.1 Marinosulfonomonas sp. | reverse complement strand
GGTGCGAAACTGACCTTGGTCAACTCCCCCAACGCCAAAATCAACCCCGACAAGCTGCGCCGTAAAATCGAGGCCGAAGAAACCCGCGGCGTGCACGGCCCGCAACGCGGCCCGCTGTCGATCACACAGGTGACCGAACGCGGCACCGTTTACACGGTCGAGGAAATCACCACCCTGTGCGGAATCGCCAAATCCTACGGCATGCCCACCCATCTGGACGGCGCGCGTTTTGCCAATGCGCTAGTGACGCTGGACTGCACCCCGGCGGAAATGACGTGGAAGGCGGGCATTGACGCGGTCAGCTTTGGCGGCACCAAGAATGGCTGCATGGGGGTCGAGGCGGTGATCTTCTTTGATCCAAAGCACGCGTGGGAATTTGAATTGCGCCGCAAACGGGGGGCGCATCTGCCGTCGAAAAACCGCTATCTGGCGGCGCAGATGTCGGCCTATCTGACCAGCAACCTGTGGCTGGAAACCGCCCGCGCCGCCAATGCCGCAACCGCGCGACTGGCCGAGGGGGTGAAACAGGCCGAGGGTGCCGCGTTCCTGTATGAACCCGAAGCCAACATCATCTTTGCCGGATGGCCCCGCGCCGCGCACCAGCGTTTGCATGACGCGGGCGCACAATATCACATCATGGAAGGGCAACTGGAGGGGGACAACCCCGATGAAATCCTGACCGCCCGTCTGGTCTGTGACTGGTCTGCCAGTGACGAAAATATCGATCAGTTTCTGGCACTGCTGAACGGATAGCGGGCGCGCGTCGCTCCCTTGCGGGCGCTCCTTGCAAAAGCGAGGAAAGCCGTCAGGCTTGAGGAGCGGCCATCAAGCCCGAAGGCATTTTCCGATTTCAACCGCCACCTGTCCCGCATGGGTGATCGGCACCATATGCCCCGCCCCTTTGACGCGGACCCGTGTCGCATCCGGCAGGCGTTCGGCCAATGCCCCGTTGATCGCGTGGATAATCGCGGGTGACTGATCCCCCTCGATCAATAGCACCGGACAGGTGATCCCCTCGATCTTCCCTTTTGCAACCACATCCGCATTGTCGTGATACAAGGCCCCCTCGGTCGCGGGTATCAACCCGATCCGGTCGACAAACGACTGGCGCAACGCCGCGGGCAAATCCTGCCACGGCACGCCTGTTCCCCACAGGTCGGTGAACATCCTTGCCGCATCCTCGTTTTGCCCTGCCCCGAAGGCTTCGGCAAAGGGCGCAACCTGTTTTTCAAACGCCGCATAAGCATCCAACCCCTTGGCCGCGGCAAAGAACACCGGCTCGATCAACACCAGCGAGCGCACCATTTCAGGCCGCTCAACCGCCAGCCGCAAGGCCACCGTTGCCCCCAGAGAATGACCAATCAGGTGCATCGGTTCCTTCAGCGCACCCGCCGCTGCCGCGGTGCATACCGCATGGTAATCCCCCTGCCCGTCCCAATCCGGACTGCGCCCGTGCCCGGGAAAATCGATCCCCGTCATCGACAGGCCCTCGGCCAGATGCCCCGCCAACCCGCGCCACGCGTCCGAACTGGCCAATGAACAATGCAGCATCAGCGCCTGCTGATCCCCCTTGCCCCAATGCTGTGTGTAAATCATGCGTTACCCTGCCAGATACCGGTCCAGATCCTCCAGCCGGTCCTGCCCCCAGAACCTCTGGTCGGTATCGGTGATGTAAAACGGCGCGCCAAAGGCTCCGGCAGAAACTGCATCCTCCAGATTGCGGGCATAGGTTTCGGCCCCCTCCAACATACCGGAATTCACCAGCTCGGGGCCAAACCCTGCCGCCGACAGGCAGTCCCGGATCACATCATCGTTCGCGATATTTTTGTCCCCGGCCCAACAGGCCGCCGTGATGCTGTGCACCAATGCGCCCAGATCACCGCCGCCGGCATTTTGCGCCGCGATAATGGCATAGGAACTGGGCGCGGTGTTGGCGGGCCAAAACGCGGGCTTCAGGTTCAGCGGCAATCCGGCCCTGGCGGCGCGGCGCTGCAAATCCTGCAAACGGTATTCCTGCCGCGAGACATGCCGGTCCTTGGGGTGGATCCCGCCGGTTCGGGCGAACAGCGCAACGATATCCAGCGGTTTATAATTGATGGTTGCCCCGTGTCTGGCGGCGATTTCCTCCAACGCATTGCCCGCCAGATAGGTGTAAGGCGACACAGTTGCAAAATAATAGTCGATATTGGCCATTTCCGGCCCCCTTCCTTCGCGTTTTCCTTCCCCGAATCCTAGTCAGGTGTTAAGCGGTGTCAACGATACGATTCTGTTACATCGCGATGCATACGGGAGGCCCACTGTTATGCCGATCACACCCAAACCCATGCTGATTTCCGGCAATGCCAACAGGCCCCTGGCAGAAGAGATCGCCCGATACGCCGCGATGAACAGCGGAATGGATGTCGGCCTGCTGGATTCGCGGGTCGAAAAATTCAATGACAAGGAAATCTTTGTCGAGGTTTACGAGAATGTGCGCGGCGAGGATATGTTTATTATCCAGCCCACATCGAACCCCGCCAATGACAACCTGATGGAATTGCTGATCATCGCTGACGCGCTGCGCCGATCCTCGGCTGCACGGATCACCGCAGTGATGCCCTATTTCGGCTATGCCCGTCAGGACCGCCGCACCAAGGCCCGCACGCCGATTTCCGCCAAACTGGTGGCCAACCTGATTGTCGAGGCCGGTATTCACCGCGTTCTGACAATGGACCTGCACGCCACACAGATTCAGGGCTTTTTCGATATTCCGGTGGATAACCTATATGCCTCGCCGGTTTTCGCGCTGGACATCATGCACCACTTTGGCGACCGGATGGACAAGGTCACAATCGTTTCCCCCGATGTTGGCGGCGTGGCCCGTGCCCGTGATCTGGCGCAACGGATCGGCAGCGGGTTGTCGATTGTGGACAAACGCCGCTCCAAACCCGGCGAGATTGCCGAGATGAAAGTGATCGGGGATGTCGAGGGGCAGATTTGTATCATCGTGGATGATATTTGCGACACGGCCGGCACCCTTTGCAAAGCCGCAGAAGTGATCATGGAACACGGCGCCGCCGAGGTTCATTCCTATATCACCCACGGCGTTCTGTCCGGCCCTGCGGTCGAGCGGATCGAGAATTCGGTGATGAAGCACCTTGTTATCACGGATTCAATCGAGGCTACCCAGCCCGTCAAAGATGCACGCAAAATCCGCATTGTGCCTTCGGCGCCGCTGTTTTCGCAAGCCATCCTGAATACATGGGAAGGCACCTCGGTGTCCTCGCTGTTTGATGTGAATACGCTAAAGCCGCTGTATAAAGGCAGCAAATGGGGCCAGAAAATCTAGGGTCAGAACCTATTAATCCTGCCCCTAGCGGCTATTCCAACACCCAGTCATCGTCATCCTTGACCTCGCCAAAAGCGATCCAGTCGGCCCGCGCGCGCGCGATCCTTGTGTCGCCCCATGTGCGGAACACCAGCACAAAACCTTCGGGGTTGACCATTTCGGCGAATATGTCGGCGCGCTGGTTGGTGCCCTTGTCAAAATCCCATAGGGAAAGGGCAACCTGAACAACTGGCACGGCTGAAAACGGCTCGTCGAATTCAATAATCTTGCGAAATTCGCGCGGGCCTTCACCGGTCCACATCACCCCGTCATGCTGATAGTCCGAAAATAGCATAACCGAGCCATTTTCGACCCCCAATAACCGGCTGCGTAGTTTCCTCATCAGACCCTCTTAAAATAGATTTCAGCAAGAATATTTAAAAACAAATTAAACCTAACATTATATGAACCAAAAGAAAAAGGCCCCGAAAATAGTCGGGGCCTTTGTTAATAATATTGGCTGCGGGACTTGGCGTTTATTCCATGTCCTCAAGCAGTTGCGCAAAATCGGCAACCAGTTTTTCGGCAGCACTCTTGTCCTCGTCGCTGGCTTTTTCGGCCTGCTCGCGGGCAAATGTGTATGCGCTTTCCAGATCGGCCTTTTTGACCTCGTTACCGGCATGTGCCTGTTCGGCCAGAACCGAAACACCTTCGGATGTGATTTCAACGAAACCGCCGGTTACGACGAAATCCGCTTCACCTTCAGGGCCGCTCACCTTGACCACGCCGGGGCGCAGGGTGGTGATAACGGGGGCGTGGTCGGGCAGCACGGTCATGTCACCCTCGGCACCCGGAAGCATAACCTCGGTCGCCTGAAGCGACGCAAGGCTGCGTTCGGGCGAAACCAGATCGAATTGCATAGTGTCAGCCATTGGCCAAACTCCTTAAGCTGCGTCCGCCGCCATTTTCTCGGCTTTGGCAACCACGTCGTCGATGCCGCCAACCATATAGAAGGCGCCTTCGGGCAGGTGGTCATATTCGCCAGCCACAACAGCCTTGAACGATGCAATCGTATCTTCCAGCGGAACCTGAATACCGTCAGAACCGGTGAATACTTTGGCAACGTCGAACGGCTGCGACAGGAAGCGCTGGATTTTACGCGCACGGGCCACGGCCAGTTTGTCTTCTTCCGACAATTCGTCCATGCCCAGAATGGCGATGATATCCTGAAGCGACTTATAGCGTTGCAGAACCTGCTGAACGTCTGTTGCTACCTTGTAGTGCTCTTCGCCAACCAGGGCCGGGTCAAGCAGACGCGAGGTGGAGCCCAGCGGATCCACAGCAGGGTAGATACCCAGCTCGGAAATCGCACGATCCAGAACGGTTGTCGCGTCAAGGTGGGCGAACGATGTGGCCGGTGCGGGGTCGGTAAGGTCATCCGCAGGCACATAAATCGCCTGAACCGATGTAATCGAGCCGGATTTGGTCGATGTAATCCGTTCCTGCATCTGGCCCATATCGGTGGCCAGTGTCGGCTGATAGCCCACAGCCGAGGGGATACGACCCAGCAGCGCCGAAACCTCGGAACCGGCCTGGGTAAAGCGGAAGATGTTATCGACGAAGAACAGCACGTCAGCGCCGGTTTCATCGCGGAACTGCTCGGCCAGTGTCAGACCGGACAGGGCAACACGCATGCGCGCACCGGGAGGCTCGTTCATCTGGCCGTAAACCAGCGCAATTTTGCTTTCTTCCAGATTGTCGGGAACGATAACGCCCGATTCAATCATCTCGTGGTAAAGGTCGTTACCTTCGCGGGTCCGTTCACCCACACCGGCAAACACGGACACACCCGAGTGCACCTTGGCGATGTTGTTGATCAGTTCCATGATCAGAACGGTTTTACCAACGCCGGCACCGCCGAACAGACCAATCTTGCCACCCTTGGTGTAGGGGGCCAGCAGGTCGATCACTTTGATGCCTGTTACCAGAATTTCGGCTTCGGTGGACTGCTCCGAGAAATCCGGTGCTTCCTGGTGGATCGCACGGGTTGCCTTGGTTTTCACCGGACCTTTTTCGTCCACAGGCTCGCCGATCACGTTCAGGATACGGCCCAGTGTTTCTTTGCCAACCGGCATCGAAATGGGTTCGCCCAGATCGGTTACGGGTTCGCCGCGCACCAGACCTTCGGTCCCGTCCATCGCAATACAGCGCACGGTGTTTTCACCCAGGTGCTGTGCCACTTCCAGAATCAGCTTCTTGCCGTTGTTTGATGTTTCTACCGCGTTCAGAATGTTGGGCAGATCACCCGTAAAATGAACGTCGACGACGGCGCCAATCACCTGTGTGATCTTACCGGTTGCTTTCGCTTTTGCCATGTCGTTTCTCCGCGTTTCTAGAGTGCTTCCGCACCCGAAATAATTTCGATAAGCTCGTTGGTGATGATCGCCTGACGCGAGCGGTTGAATTCGATCGTCAGCTTGTCGATCATTTCGCCCGCATTGCGCGTTGCGTTATCCATTGCCGACATCCGCGCGCCTTGCTCGGACGCACCATTTTCCAGCAGAGCCGAAAAAATCTGTGTCGCCACACCACGAGGCAGAAGATCCTTCAGGATCTCGTCCTCGCCGGGCTCGTAATCATAAACCGTGCCTGCATCGTCGTCGGTTGTCTCGAACGATGCGGGAATGATTTGCTGTTCGGTGGGATCCTGAACCGCGACATTGACGAATGTGTTGTAGAAAATCGTTGCTACATCGAATTCGCCATCATCGAACCGGCCCAGAACATCGCGGGCAATTTCATGCGCGTTGGCATAGCCAATCCGCTTGATCCCGGTCAGGTCCACGTGATTGACCATCACGTCGCCATATTCACGTTTCAGCTGATCGCGGCCTTTTTTGCCAACCGTGATCATTTTCACCGTTTTGCCCGCAACCGTCAGCTCTTGAGCCTTGGCACGCGCCATCCGGACGATGGACGAGTTGAACCCGCCACAAAGCCCGCGTTCACCGGTCATCACGATCAATAGATGCACCTGATCCGACCCGCTGCCAGCCAGCAGTTTGGGGGCGGAGTCAGAACCACCAACAGAGGCTGCCAGACCACCCAGAACAGCATTCATACGTGCTGTATAGGGGCGGCCTTCTTCGGCAGCGTCCTGCGCGCGGCGAAGTTTCGCCGCGGCAACCATTTGCATGGCTTTGGTGATCTTGCGCGTGTTCTTGACGCTTTCGATCCGGTTTTTTAGGTCCTTAAGATTTGGCATGTACCAATTCCTATCCCTTAAGCCACTAGGTTATGCGAAATCCGCTGCGAAGGCATCAAGCGCCGCTTTGATCTTGTCTTCGATTTCACCTTTGATCTTGGGATCAGTGTTAGTGATTTCAGCCAGCAGATCGGCGTTTTTCTGACGCAGGTGGGCCAGCAGACCTTCTTCAAAGCGACCAACCTGGTTCACCTCGATGCCATCCAGATAGCCTTTGGTGCCGGCATAGATGACGCAAACGATTTCGGCGTTGGTCAGCGGCGAATACTGCGGCTGTTTCATCAGCTCGGTCAGACGCGCACCACGGTTAAGCATGGCCTGTGTTGCCGCATCCAGATCGGAACCGAACTGGGCAAAGGCAGCCATTTCGCGGTACTGGGCCAATTCCAGCTTCACCGGACCGGCGACAGATTTCATCGCGTTTGTCTGGGCCGAGGAGCCAACCCGCGAAACCGACAGACCTGTGTTCACAGCAGGACGGATGCCTTGGTAAAACAGTTCGGTTTCAAGGAAGATCTGGCCATCGGTGATCGAAATCACGTTGGTCGGAATAAACGCCGAAACGTCGCCGCCCTGTGTTTCAATGATCGGCAGCGCGGTCAGCGACCCCGAACCGAAATCCTCGTTCAGCTTCGAGGAGCGTTCCAGCAGTCTTGAGTGCAGATAGAAAACGTCGCCAGGATAGGCTTCGCGTCCAGGCGGACGACGCAGCAACAGCGACATCTGACGATAAGACACGGCCTGTTTGGACAAATCATCATAGATGATCAGCGCGTGACGGCCGTTGTCGCGGAAATGCTCGGCCATCGCGGTGGCGGCATAGGGTGCCAGAAACTGCATTGGCGCAGGATCAGAGGCCGTCGCGGCAACCACGGTTGTGTAGTCGATCGCGCCGGTTTCTTCCAGCTTCTTCACCAACTGTGCAACAGTCGAACGCTTCTGGCCGATCGCAACATAGATGCAATACAGTTTGTCGTATTCGTTTTCGGCAGCATCGTTATAGGATTTCTGGTTCAGGATCGTATCCAGCGCCACAGCGGTTTTACCTGTCTGGCGGTCACCAATGATCAGTTCGCGC
>WGBJ01000519.1 GCA_015494385.1 Marinosulfonomonas sp. | reverse complement strand
GTAGTGTCCCTGTAAAACAGGAGTATTCGTATGGGTAGGGACGCAAAATTGGGTCGTAAATTAACCAACTGGACACCCCCACCACGCCCGTCGGTGCCTGTTCTGGAAGGGCGCTATGCGCGGCTGGAGCGGCTGGATGCGGATCGTCATGCCGAGGAATTGTATCAAGCCAACCTGCTGGATGCCTCCATCTGGGATTACATGTCGCACGGGCCATTTTCGAGCGTGGCCGCATATTCTGAATGGGCGAGCAATGCCGCGGCTTTGGATGATCCGTTCTATTACGCCATCCGAAACCTTGAAACCGGGCGGGCTGAAGGGGTGGCCAGCTATCTACGCATCAAACCGGAAATGGGCGTCTTCGAGGTGGGCAGCATTGTTTTCACCCCGCCCTTGCGCCGCACCCGCGCGGCGACCGAGGCGATGTTTCTGATGATGCAATGGGCCTTTGATGCGGGTTACCGGCGGTACGAATGGAAATGTGATTCCCTGAATGCGCCATCACGACTTGCGGCCCTGCGGTTCGGCTTTGGCTTTGAGGGTATTTTCCGACAGCATATGGTGATCAAGGGTCGCAATCGCGATACAGCGTGGTTTGCGGTGATCGACAGCGAATGGCCTGCATTGAAAACGGCCTATGAAACCTGGCTTGACCCCGAAAATTTCGACGCAGATGGCCAACAGCGTATCAGCCTGTCCACGCTGACAAGTGACCTGAGCAACCTTTAAACCACTTCACCACCGGCCAGCCGTTCCCGGAACATACCGCTCAACCGCTGCACATCCCCGCGTATCGACCGCCCTCTGGCGCGGTCTTTGGCCAGTGCGGCGGCGGCGGCCTCAAGCTGTGTATCATGGGCGCTGCGGGCGATGCCGCTGGTGAACTGGGCGACATAATCCAGCGCATTCCCATCAGGCCTATCCTGCAACACATCCGCCGCGCGGGCAATATCCTCGCGAAAGGTAAACAGGTCGGGATGAATGGCGTCGTCCGGTATCTGGCGCGGGGCAGGGGGTTGGGCCGTTTCTGGCAAAAGCGACAGGATTGCCTGCTGGAATACCCCAAGGGTTTCGATCGGTTTTGGAAGGAACCCGTCCGCGCCCGCTGCCATCGCCTCGCCCTCGCGCAACGGATCGCCACTGATCCCCAGCAACACGTCGATGCGCGGCGTGGCGTTGTGCAATTCGGCAATCAGATCGGCGCCAGAGCCATCCGGCAACCCCAGATCAACCACCACCACCGAGGGGCGGTAAACCCGCAAATGTTTGCGCGCCGCGGTCAGACAATCGGCCCGCCGGATACGCGCGCCGGATCGCAGGCACAGCAGGCGCATCGCTTCGCTGGCAAAGCGGCTATCCTCGACCACCAGCACGGTCAGGCCCAGCAAGGGCCGCGTGGCAGTGGGTGTGCGGGCCAGCATTATGTCGTCAAAATCATCCATCATGTTCCCCTTTGCAGTGTTGCGAGCGACTCGGAGTAAGCCCGATATTGGCTAAGACGAAGTTAACGGCGCGAAATTATGCCCAAGGAATGCTTGCGCCAGTGTCGCGCGCGCTTCATAACTTGGGCAAAGCGAACACAAGGATAAGCAATTATGATCGGACGTTTGAACCACGTTGCCATTGCCGTGCCGGATCTGGATGCCGCCGCCGCCCTTTACCGCGATACATTGGGGGTCAAGGTGGGTGCGCCGCAGGAAGAACCGGATCACGGGGTCACGGTGATTTTCATCGAACTGCCCAACACCAAAATCGAACTGCTGCACCCGCTGGGCGAGGATAGCCCGATCAACGGCTTTCTGGCCAAGAACCCGTCAGGCGGTATCCACCACATCTGTTACGAGGTCGATGACATCATTGCCGCCCGTGACAAGCTGAAAGCATCCGGTGCGCGCGTTCTGGGCACCGGCGAGCCGAAAATCGGCGCCCACGGCAAGCCGGTTCTGTTCCTGCACCCCAAGGATTTTACCGGCACACTGATCGAGCTGGAACAGGTGTAGGCATGGCCATAACCTCTGCCCTTGTCCTGTTTGCCGTGATCTGGTTCATGACCCTGTTCATCGTGCTGCCCCTGCGCCTGAAAACCCAGGCCGATGTCGGCAAGGTGGCCCGTGGCACGCCGTCCTCGGCCCCGGTGGACCCGCAGCTAAAGAAGCGGGCGTTGATTGTGACAGTGGTGACCGTGGTCTTGTGGTCGATCACGATGGTGGTGATTTTAAGCGGTGTGATCAAGGTCGAGGATTTTGACTGGTTCGATCATTTCACCCCGCCTTCTGCAAACGATGGAACAGGTGGGTAAAGGTCGCCGCCCCCAGGATAGGCACGAACAGATTAACGACGGGAATCGTTAACGGCACCACCATCAGCACCCCCGCCATCCAGATAATGCCCGAATGTTGTTTGCGCAGCTTTCTGGCCCCTTCCCGCCCCAACCGGCGCATCGCGGCCAGCTGGAAATATTCCCGCCCCAGCAAAAATCCGTTCAGCGCCCAGAACACCAGCGGACTGGCCACATTCGCGATGGCATAGACCAGTATCGCCAGAATATTGGCGCCAATCAGCACGCCTAAAAAATTCAGCGTATCGATGATGTTTTCCCGAAAGGGGATGCGCGGGGCAGGGGGCAGGTCGGGGTAGTACCGGCGCTCGACCGCTTTGGCGATGTCTTCCAGAAACAGCCCGGTAAAGGCCGAGGCCACGGGGATCATCAGAAAGAACGACAGGATCAGCATAAATCCGACGGATCCCCAGCTTAGCAAATCCTTCAGCCATGTGACTTCGCCGACAAAGGGGATGGTCAGGGTGTCGGGTGCCAGATTGTCGATCAGCCACAGGAACCCGGCGTAGAACCCGAACAAAAGGGCAATGGTCATGGCCAGCCCGAACAACAACACCCGCAGGAAACGCGGGTCGGTCAACTGGCTGACGGCCTTGGCAAAATCGCTGAAAATCATCTCTCGATCCACTCTGTGATGGTGTCTATATCGGGCCGCGGGCGGTCTGGCGGGGTGCTGGTTTCACTGCCGATGTGGATGAAACCGGCAACGGTTTCGGTCTCGGACAGGTTCAACCCTTGTGTCAGGAACGCGCGGTCAAGCGCGGGCCAGCCGGACAACCAGTTCGCCCCCCAACCGGACGCCAAAGCGGCGTTCAACAGCGACAGGCAGGCGGCACCGGCGCAATAGCATTGCTCGACAGGCGGGATTTTATCCGAGGGCTTGGGCGCGGCGATCACAGCCACGATCAGTGGCGCATTGGCAAAACTGTCGGCGGTCTTGGAAATCTTGTCAGGGTCAAGGCCCAAATCCGCCCCGCAGCTTCGGGCAAGGTCGGCAAGACGTTGCAGCGCCTGCCCTTGCAAAACGATAAACCGCCACGGCTCCAGCTTGCCATGATCCGGCACGCGGGCGGCGGCGGTCAACAACGGTGCCAGCGCCTCGCGGCTCGGTGCTGGCGTGGTCAGGGTTCTGTAGGGGCGCGACCGGCGGGTCAGGAGGAACTCCATCACGGCGGCATTATTGGCAAGGCTCATTGTTGCGGGTTCTCCTGTTGGCCCGATATATGTCGGTGATTTTGCCCCACGGTTCAAGAGGCAGACAAAAACGCCGCCAACCCTTTGGCCTTCTTTTTCGTGAAAATATCCCCGCCAGAGGCATCGCGCCGTCAGGCGCCAAAACAAAAGAGCGCCCCGCAGGGGCACCGCCAATCTACACCTGCCGCCATTCTCCACTGTCCAGCCCGTCAATCGTCCACGACCCGATCTGGTAACGGATCAGCCGCAAAGTGGGATGCCCCACCGCCGCCGTCATCCGCCGCACCTGCCGGTTGCGCCCCTCGGTGATGGTGATCATTAGCCAGCTATCAGGCACGGTTTTGCGAAACCGCACGGGCGGATCACGAGGCCACAGGGCTTCGGGTTCCGCCATCCGCTTCACCACGGCAGGGCGCGTTTTGCCGTCTTTCAGCACCACACCATCCCGCAAGGATTGCAGGGCCGCGTCCTCCGGCACCCCTTCAACCTGCACCCAATAGGTTTTCGCCATCTTGTGTTTGGGGTGGCTGATCCTGGCTTGCAACCGCCCGTCATCGGTCAGCACCAGTAACCCTTCGCTGTCCTTGTCCAGACGGCCAGCGGCATAGACGCCTTTGACGTCGATGAACTCCGACAGGGTTTTGCGCGTGCTACCCGCCGATCCCGCGTCGGTAAACTGCGACAGCACATTGAACGGCTTGTTGAACAGGATCACCTTGGCGTTCAAAAGAACAGCCCTTCCAGATCACCGATTACCTTGGAAAACACCGCCTGCATATCGGCGTTGGGTTGGCGGATCACATAGGCTTCGGCCAGTGGATCAGGCGCGGTGATATTGCTGCCCGACATCTGTTCCAGAACCGCATGGCCGCAGAAGGGCACATAGGATTCCGAATAGCCGCCCTCGTGCACCACAACCAGTTTTCCGCCGCATAATTCATCCGCCGCCGCCATCATCTGTGCGGTCATCTGGCGGAAAGTATCCGCAGTGCACAGCATCCGGCCCAGTGGATCGTCAATTGCGGGATCATAGCCGCAGGCAACGATGATCACATCGGGATTGAACGCGCGCAGGGCAGGGGTGACCAGCCGCTCCATTGCTTCAAGATAGGTCGCATGGCCCGCACCGGCGGGCAGGGGGATGTTCATGTTGAACCCGTCCCCATCCCCTTCGCCGCGATTTGTGGCCGCACCTGTATCCAGCGGATAGTTGCGGTCCTGATGCAGGCTGATGGTCAGCACATCGGCACGGTCATAGAAGATCGCCTCGGTGCCGTTGCCATGGTGCACGTCCCAATCCACCACCGCGACCCGTTTGCACAAACCGTCGGCCAAAGCGGCCTTAATCGCGATGGCGATATTGGCCAGCAGGCAGAACCCGTTGGGAAAATCCGGCAGGCAGTGATGGCCCGGCGGTCGCGACAGGGAATAGGCGTTCTGCATGTCCCCTTTCAGCACCGCCTGCAAAGCCCCCTTGGCCAGCCCCGCCGACAGGGCCGCAATGTCATATCCATCCTGCGCAAAGGGCGCACGCAGGCCGATTTCGCCGCCGCCGTTTTGCGACATCTCCCTGAATT
>WGBJ01000518.1 GCA_015494385.1 Marinosulfonomonas sp. | reverse complement strand
CGGACCCCCGAGGATATTTGCAGAACAAAGATGAAAGCGGGTCATGGCAGCACCAGATCGGGGTGGCGGTTCACGTCTTTATATAACAGGTAGCGGAACGGGGTTGAGCCTGTGGCAATACAGGCCTGCGGGCAAAAGGCGCGCAGCCACATGAAATCGCCGGGGCCGACCTTGACCCAATCCTTGTTCAGCAGATATTCCGCCGTGCCTTCCAGCACATACAACCCGTGTTCCATGATGTGGGTTTCGGCAAAGGGGCTGCGTCCGCCCGGCTGGAAGGTGACGATATTGACGTGCATGTCATGGCGCAGGTCTTCGGGATCGGCAAACCGCGTGGTGGCCCATTTTCCATCGCAATCGGGCATGTGGGTCATCGGGGTTTGCGCGTCCGATGTGGTGAAATGGTCCGGCGTGGCCAGCCCAGTTGCGGGTTGATAGCGTTTGCGGATCCAGTGGAACCCCAACAAATCGGGCCCGTCGTTTTTCACAGACCACGACGCGCCCGCCGGCACATAGGCATAGCCGCCCGCCATCAGCGTGCTTTGCACCCCGTCCACCGTCAGGGTCATCGCGCCCTTGGCCACGAACAGCCCCGCTTCGGCGCCCGCGTCCGGTTCGGGGGAGTCCGAGCCGCCACCCGCCGCCACCTCGACCGCGTATTGGGCGAATGTTTCGGCAAAGCCGGTCATCGGGCGGGCCAGTATCCAGGCGCGTGTGCCGGTCCAGCCTGGCAATGCGCTGGTCACGATATCGCGCATGGTGCTGGCGGGGATCACCGCATAGGCGCTTGTGAAAATGGCGCTGCTTTCGGGGTTATCGGCCTGATCGGGCAATCCGCCGGTGGGGAAGGCATAGCTCATGGAAGGATGTCCTTTAGCCGGTAATGGGCGATGCGTTCGACCTGTTTGCAGGCCTCGGCAAATTCGGTGTCGGTGTCATTGTCGATACGGGTCTGGAAGGCATCCATGATCCCCGCCTTGTCGTGATCCCGCACGGCGATGATGAAGGGGAAGCCGTGCTTTTCCACATAGGCCGTGTTCAGCCGTTGAAACGTCTCGCGCTCCGCATCTGTCAGCGCGTCCAGTCCGGCGCTGGCCTGTTCGTTTGTGCTTTCGGCGGTTAGCCGTTTGGCCGCCGCCAGTTTTCCGGCCAGATCGGGGTGGGCCTGTAGCACACCAAGGCGCGCATCCTGTGGCGCACTTCGGAACACGCGGCACAGGGCGTTGTGCAGCCCGATGGCGGTGTCATGCGCTGGCCCCAGCTCCAGTGCGTGCGCGCCTTCGGCAATCCACGGGGAATGTTCGAATATGCCGCCATAGGTGTCCACGAATGTCTCGCGGTCCATTTGCGAGGGGCGTGGCCACGGCGCGGGGGCGGGGTGATGTTCCTGCCAGTGCCGCGCAATATCAATCCGGCGCGGGGTCCAGACCCCCTCGAACCCCTGAATGTATTCGATGAACCGGCGCAGCGCCTGCACCCGCCCGGGCCGCCCGACCAGCCGGCAATGCAGCCCGATCGACATCATTTTCGCCTGCCCTGCCGCGCCTTCGGCATAGAGCGCATCAAAGCTGTCCTTGAGGTAAGCAAAGAACTGATCACCCGAATTGAACCCCTGCGGCGTGGCAAAGCGCATGTCGTTGGCGTCCAGTGTATAGGGGATCACCAACTGGTCCCGCTCACCATAGCGCACCCAGTAAGGCAGATCATCGGCATAGGAATCCGACACGTAATCCAGCGTGCCCTGTTCCGCGACCAATCGCTCGGTATTGACGGAACAGCGCCCCGTATACCAGCCGCGCGGCGGCTCGCCGACCACTTCGGTGTGCAGACGGATGGCCTCTTCTATATCGGCGCGCTCGTCCGCCTCGTCATAATCCTTGTACTCGATCCACTTCAACCCGTGGCTGGCAATCTCCCAGCCCGCGTCCTTCATCGCCGCCACCTGAACAGGCGCACGCGCCAAAGCTGTGGCCACACCGTAGACCGTCACCGGAATCCCCGCACCTGTGAACAACCGGTGCAGCCGCCAGAAACCGGCCCGCGCGCCGTATTCATAGATGCTCTCCATGTTCCAGTGCCGCTGACCGGGCCAGGCGGCCGCGCCAACGATTTCCGACAAAAACGCCTCGGACGCCGCATCCCCATGCAGGATGTTGTTCTCGCCGCCTTCTTCAAAATTCACCACGAACTGCACAGCAATTCTGGCCCCGTCCGGCCATTTCGGATCGGGTGGCGTGGCCCCGTAACCCTGCATATCCCGTGGGTAGCGTTTCATCATTCCGGCTCCTTCAAACTTGCCTTAGTATATTACAGATAATCCTGATAGATTTTCAAAATATTCCTGAAAGTCTTATCGCAAACAAACCCCCTCGATTTTTGCCGCGATTACAGGCAGGGTGCGGGGCAACAAGGAGGGCACAATGGCCAAAGGATTTCTGACAACCCATGTTCTGGACACCGCCCGTGGCATCCCCGCCGCCGGTCTGGCGATTGACCTGTTCCGCATCACCGGCGAGACCCGCGCCCATATCCGCAGCCTGACCACCAACGCCGACGGGCGCACCGACAGCCAGATCCTGCCCG
Organism: Marinosulfonomonas sp.; assembly: GCA_015494385.1. GTDB lineage: Bacteria > Pseudomonadota > Alphaproteobacteria > Rhodobacterales > Rhodobacteraceae > Profundibacter. The sequence goes on along the minus strand of WGBJ01000518.1, from coordinate 4,445 downwards.
CCGATGAATTCGCCACCGGCACCTATGAACTTGTGTTTCACGCCGGCGACTACCTGACCACCACCGGCACCCCGCCCGAGGATCCCCGCTTCCTCGACATCATCCCGATCCGTTTCGGCATTTCGGATGCGGACTCCCACTACCACGTCCCGCTTCTGCTCTCGCCGTTCGGCTATTCGACCTATAGGGGCAGCTGATCTTCCAAATGGTCCAAATATCCGCGCCGCAGGCGTCCCGAGGGCCCGCAGGGTCCGAGATATAAAGCGGCCCCGTATGGGGCCACAATCCTTACAAATCCCCCGTCTGGCGCATCATCTCGGCCTTGCAGCGGCTGGTGATGAAATCCACAAACAGCTGAACCTTGGTGTCCTTCAATTTATGCGGCGGATACAGGCAGACCAGTTGCGTCGGCAATGGCGGGCTGTTCACAGCCACCGGCACCAAGGCGCCCGAGCGTAGATGCTCGGCCACCTCGAACACCGGTTTCAGGATAATCCCGTGCCCTTCCAGCGCCCAGCTGGTCAGCACATCACCGTCATCACTTTCAAACGGCCCCCTCACATCAAACCGCTTCACCCCGTCCGGCATCTGCAAGGCCCACTGGAATTCCTGCGCACCCGGATAGCGCAGGTTCAGGCAGGCGTGATCCTTCAGCGCCTCGCCATCCGCCGGATTGCCATGTTCCGCGATATAGGCGGGGGCCGCGCATAATATACGGGTGCAGTCGGCAATCACGCGCATTTTCAAGGTGCTGTCGGCCAGTGGTCCCATGTGAAACGCCACATCCAGCCCCTCGCTGGTGACATCCACCAGACGGTCCGACAGACGCAAACGCACGTCAATCTGCGGGTATTCATCCTTGAAGGCAGGCACAAAGGGCGCGATGAACCGCCGGCCCACGCCCAAAGGGGCCGCAACGAAAACCGTGCCGCGCGGGTTTTTGTGGGCGTCGATGATGTCCGCCTCGGCCTCGGCAATCGCGGCCAGAACATTGCGCGCCCCGTCATAGAAAACCTTGCCGTTTTCCGTGGGTTGCAGGGCGCGGGTGGTGCGGTTGAACAGGCGCACGCCAAGGTGCTTCTCCAGTTCCGCAATCCGGCTTGAGGCCACAGCGGGCGAGGTCCGCTGATCCCGCGCCGCTGCCGACATCGAGCCAAGTTCATAGACCCGCACGAACATTCTTATATTGTTCACATATGCCATGTATTATCAAAATCCATTTGAAAGTGATGTGCTATTAAACGGATTAACAAAAAAGATGGTTTTGGTATAGCCTAGCTGGAAAAACAACAGGAAGGCGCAACATGGATTACGCAATACTCGAATCGTGGCTGGAATTTGCCGTGCGCTGGGTGCATGTGATCACCGGCATCGCGTGGATCGGCTCGTCCTTCTATTTCATCGCGCTTGATCTGGGCTTGCGCAAATCCAACGACCGGCGCAAGGACGTGCATGGCGAGGAATGGCAGGTCCACGGCGGCGGCTTTTACCACGTCCAGAAATATCTGGTCGCGCCCGACCGTCTGCCCGAACATCTGATCTGGTTCAAATGGGAGAGTTATTCGACCTGGTTGTCCGGCTTCACCATGCTGATTCTGGTCTATTACATGGGGGCGGAACTGTATCTGGTCGATCCCAACGTGATGGACATGCCCATATGGCAGGCGATCCTGATTTCACTGGCGTCCCTTGCCTTTGGCTGGATCATTTACGACCTGATCTGCAAAAGCAAATTCGGCGAGGATAACACCCGCCTGATGGTGCTGCTGTATATCATTCTGGTGGCGATGGCATGGGGCTATACGCAAGTGTTCACCGGTCGCGCGGCGCTGTTGCATCTGGGGGCGTTCACCGCGTCGATTATGACGGGGAATGTGTTTTTCATCATCATGCCGAACCAGCGCGTCGTGGTGGCCGACCTGCGGGCCGGTCGCACGCCCGATCCGAAATACGGCAAGATCGCCAAACAGCGTTCGACCCACAATAATTACCTGACCCTGCCGGTGATTTTCCTGATGCTGTCCAACCACTACCCGCTGGCGTTTGCCTCGCAATACAACTGGCTGATTGCCTCGCTGGTGTTCCTGATGGGCGTGACGATCCGGCATTATTTCAACTCGGCCCACGCAGGCAAGGGCAAGCCGATGTGGACATGGGCCGCCACAACGGTGCTTTTTCTGGTGATCGTCTGGCTGTCTAGCCTGACCTCCCCCACTGCCGAAACCGACAACGCCGCGATGAACCCCGCGATCCGGAAATTCGTGCAGGCCGAAGGGTTCGAGGATGCTTATGACATCGTGGTTGGCAATTGCACCATGTGCCATGCCGCCGAGCCGGGCTATGACGGCATCGCCTTTGCCCCCAAGGGCGTGCATCTGGAAACCGAAGCCCAAGTGGCGTTCGAGGCCAAGCGGATTTACCTGCAGGCCGGCGTGACCCACGCGATGCCGCCGCCCAGTGCGTCGTATCTTGAGCCCGAGGACCGCGCGGTTCTGGTGGCGTGGTATCGCAACGCCACGGGGGGCTAAAGCAAAACGGGTTGCAGTTCTGAAATGTTATACTATATCATGTGATAGTATAACAAAAGGACGCTGCCCATGCCTGCCCCTGTTGCCTTTCACACCCATGACCACAGCCATTGCGCCCATGATGTGCTGGGGTTCGCCGATACACGCGCCCGCGAGGCGGGGCTGCGCCTGACGCCGGTGCGCCGCCGTGCGCTGGAAATCCTGCTGGAAAACCACCGCGCGATGGGGGCCTATGATGTGCTGGAGCGTCTGGCGGCGGACGGGTTTGGCGACCAGCCGCCGGTGGCCTACCGAGCGCTGGATTTTCTGGTGGAAAACGGGCTGGCCCACCGCATCCGCCGCCTGAACGCCTATGCCGCCTGCATGCACCCCGAAACTGATCATGCGCCACTGTTCATGATCTGCCGCAGTTGCGATGCCGTGGCCGAAGCCCCCGCGCCAAATGTGCGCGGTGCTGTGCTGTCGGTGGCGGATGCGGCAGGGTTCGCGGTTGAACGGGTGAATGTCGAGGTTCTGGGCCTGTGCCCCAATTGTCGGGAGGGTGCGGTATGAGCCTGATCACAGCCAAGGATGTTACTCTGAAATATGGCGCCACGCCGATTCTGGAGCATGTGGATTTCAGCATCGAGCCGGGCGAGATTGTAACGGTGATCGGCCCCAACGGGTCCGGCAAATCCACCCTGTTGCGTGCCCTGATCGGAGCCAAGCAACCGGCCACAGGGCAGATCACGCGCAAAGCGGGCCTGCGGATCGGCTATGTGCCACAGCGGCTGATGGTCGAGGGCCACATGCCGCTGACCGTGCGCCGGTTCCTGTCGCTGCCCGTGCGCCACACGGATGCCGAGGCCCGAGAGATGCTGGAACGGGTGGGCGTGGCCGGCTTTGGTGAACGGCAACTGGCCGACCTGTCAGGCGGGCAGTTCCAGCGGGTGTTGCTGGCGCGCGCGCTGCTTGGCAACCCCGAAATCCTGATGCTGGACGAGCCAACGCAGGGGCTGGACCAACCGGGGATCGCCTCGTTCTACCAACTGCTTGAGGAAGTGCGCCAAAGCATGGGCTGTGCCGTTTTGTTGGTCAGTCACGATCTGCATGTGGTGATGAGCACCTCGGACAGGGTGATTTGCCTGAACGGGCATATCTGCTGTCAGGGCACCCCGAATGTGGTGTCCGAGGCCCCCGAGTACCGCGCCCTGTTTGGCGCAGGCACGCACGGCACGATGGCCCTGTATCAACATGCGCATGCCGGGGAATGTGACCACGATCATAGCGGAGGGCACGATCATGGATAATCTGTGGATGCCAATATTGGCGGCAACCGGTCTGGCACTGGCCACGGGGCCGCTGGGGTCTTTTGTGATCTGGCGGCGGATGGCCTATTTCGGCGATGCCACGGCACATGCCAGCATTCTGGGCGTGGCGCTGGCCGTGGGGCTTTCGCTGCCGCTATATCTGCCGGTGTTTGTGGTGGCGCTGGTGATGGCGCTGGTGGTCAGCGCGCTGTTCGGGCGCGGGCATACGATGGATTCCACGCTGGGCGTGATGGCCTATGCGGGCCTGTCGCTGGGGCTGGTGGCGATATCGATGACGGATCAACCTGATTTCGAGCTGCATGACTTCCTGTTCGGGGACATTATGGCGGTAACGGGCGGCGATGTTGCGGTGATCTGGGGCGGGGCATTGGCCGTGGTGGCCGGTCTGGTCTGGCGCTGGTCGCCGCTTCTGACGGCCACCCTGAACGAGGATCTGGCCGTGGCCTCGGGTCTGAACCCCAAACGCGAACAACTGGTTTTGACGCTGGCCCTGGCCGTGGTCGTGGCGGCGGGGATCAAAGTGGTCGGCGCGTTGCTGATCGGGGCGATGTTGTTGATACCTGCGGCAGCGGCCCGCGGATTTGTGCGCACGCCCGAAGGCATGGCG
>WGBJ01000517.1 GCA_015494385.1 Marinosulfonomonas sp. | reverse complement strand
GGGTCAGGGTCAGGCAAAGTGCCGTTAATATCGGGAAAATCGGATTGCGCATAAAAGAGCCTTTCAAAATACCAATTCGGGCGCAGATTAGCAGGGCTGCGGCCGGTGGCAATAGGTCAGGTGAACAGGGCCACTATGGCCACAATTGCGATCATTCCGCCCCATGCGCGCCACAACGCCTTTACCGCCGCATCAATGTCGTCCGCGGTCAGGGTGCGGCGGCCTTCGGGGTGGACATAGGGGAAATCGCGCATCTGTCCGTGATAGCTGCGCGGTCCGGACAGGGCGATGTTCAGGGTAACGGCCATGGCTGCTTCGGGCCAGCCGGCATTGGGGGAACGGTGCAGCGGTGCATCACGCAGGATCAGGCGCCATTTGTTCAGGGTGCCGTGGGTGGCGGCAATCAGCAGGGCGGTCAGGCGGGCTGGGATGTAATTCAGCACATCATCCAGCCGCGCGGCGGCCCAGCCAAAATCGGCGTGGCGTTCGGTTTTATAACCGATCATCGAATCCGCCGTGTTGGTGATTTTATAGATCAGCAGACCGGGCAGACCCAGCAACAGGAACCAGAAGGCAGGCGCGATCACCCCGTCCGACAGGTTTTCCGCCGCACTTTCAATTGCACCACGGGCCACGGCAGTATCGTCCATCGTCGCCGTGTCGCGCCCGACAATCCGCGCCACCATCAACCGCCCGTCAGCGGTAGACAGGCGCAGGGCGTCGGCCACGGCGGCGACATGCTGGGTCAGGCTTTTCTGGGCCAGCAGCATTGCGGCAAGTATGATTTGCAAAATGCCGAAATCAGGCAGGTTAGAGACGATTACTCCAACAACCCACGCTGCCAGAACCAGCATGGCCATTATCAGGATGCCACTGCGTTTGCGCTCCTTCGGGTCAATACCGATCACACCGGTATTGAAGTTTTCATCCAGCCAACCCACGGCCCGCCCCATCAACACCGCCGGATGCGGCACGCGGGACCACAGCCATTTTGGCTCGCCCAGCAGGGCGTCCAGCAGCATGGCCAGCAAAAGGATCAGCGCGGTGTTCATTCGTCTGCCGGTAGTGGTGGATGGCGGGTGGTAAAATGCCCCTTGATCGCCTGTGGCCAGTCACGATAGGGCACCTGCCCCGATGTGCTGGCGGCGTGCAGGACGGCATAGGCAACGATGGCTTCGGCGGCCTCGGGCGTGGGGGTGAATTGTCCAAGGGTATAGTTCAACTTTCCTTCGGCCTGAATGGTAACATTGCAGGCGCGATCACAGCCCATCAGGCAGGAAAACCTGCGGGTTTTGACGGGGGTGTCGCTGGCAGCCGCCTCAACCAGATCGGCCATCAATTCGCCGTCTGTTTTGTGGGTGGTTTCGTCCCAGCCTTCGCGTTTGCAGGTTTCGCAGATGGTGATGGTGGTGGTCATGCGGGTTTCCTTTGTTCTGGTCCGATGAAACGGATTACCCGCCCGATTGCAAGAGGGATGTCGCCATCCGCGCCTTGGCCGTCGTGAATCCGTTTGCAGTAACGGACCTGCCGTCCTATAGCTGGATCAGACGAAGCCCAAAGGGCCAGAACGGTTGGCTGGTGGATGATTGACCCAAACAGGGGATCAAAACCAGCGTCGTCGGGAGCATATGTTCCTGTCACCTGACCTGTTTGGGCCGGTTACGAGAGGATATATGCGATGAAAACCCTGATGTCTGTAATTCTGGCCCTGCTGGCCGCCCCTGCCTTTGCGCATCCGACCCATATTATCGAGGTCGCAGGCCATAGCCACTGGATTGGACTGGCGGCGATTGCCGCAGCGGCGGCTGCTGCCCTGTGGCAGGCCAAGAAAGGGCGGGACGAGGAAGCTTCGGAAGAAGACGAGACCGAAGAAGAACCCGACGCCGAACCGCAGGAGGCCTGAGTTTATGGGCAAGATTGGTGTGATGATCTGCGGCCACGGCTCGCGATCGCAAGATGCAGTGAATGAATTTGCGGTGCTGGCCGAAAAGCTGCCCGCGCTGTTGCCGGATGATTATGCGGTTGATTACGGCTATCTGGAGTTTGCAAATCCGGTGATCCGCGACGGTCTGGACCGTCTGCGCGGGGCCGGATGTGACCGCATTATCGCCGTTCCGGGGATGCTGTTTGCCGCGATGCACACCAAGAACGATATTCCGACGGTGCTGAACACCTATGCCAAAAAGCACGGCGTGGACGTGACCTACGGTCGCGAATTGGGCGTGGACCCCAAGATGATCGCGGCCGCCGGTGCGCGGGTGCAGGAAGCGGTTGACGCGGCCAATGCCGAATACGGTGATCTGCCGCTTGAGGAAACCTGTCTGGTGGTGATCGGGCGCGGCGCGTCTGATCCCGATGCCAACGCCAATGTTGCCAAAGTGGCGCGGATGCTGTGGGAAGGCATGGGGTTTGGCTGGTGCGAAGTTGGCTATTCCGGTGTGACTTTTCCGCTGGTGGAACCCTGTCTGGAGCACACCACGCGGCTGGGATACAAGCGGGTGATTGTGTTTCCCTATTTCCTGTTTGCGGGTATTCTGATTGACCGGATCTACGGCTTTACCGACAAGGTGGCGGCAGCACATCCGGATATCCAGTTTGTGAAGGCGGGCTATCTGAATGATCATGCGCAGGTGCTGGAAACCTTTGCCGAACGGGTGATGGAGCAACTGGGCGATATGCCTCCGGAAACCTGCGGAACGTGCAAATACCGCACGCAGGTATTGGGGTTCGAGGCCGAGGTGGGTGCGGTTCAGGAAAGCCATCATCACCATGTAGAAGGGCAGGGTGCCAATGCGCCCGGTGCAACAGTGGAAACCTGTGATTTGTGCGATACGTTCTGCACCGGCGAATGTCGGCTGGATATGGATCACCACCACCATCATCATGATCATGACCACGGGGATGGGCATCACCATCACGACCATGATCACCACCACCATCCGGAATACCCGCACGCGAAACACCCCTTGGGGCCGGAAAGCGCGCGCAAGAAAGATGCGTAGTTTAACCAAGCGGAAAACGCCCCTTGCGGGGCGTTTGCACTATGTTTTGATTGGTGTTTGTGGCGAGGTGTGCGCATGAGACCCTATGAGAAGGTGCCCGCGGAAATCTATGCCCAGAGCTTTGCCACTGTCCGCAAAGAAGCGCGGCTGGAGCGGTTTGGCGCGGGGATGGAAGCGGTTGCGATCCGTCTTATCCATGCCTGTGGTATGGTCGAGGTGGCAGACCGGCTGGCGTTTTCCAAAGGGGCCTATCAGGCCGGACGCACCGCGTTAGAGGCTGGTGCGCCGGTGCTGTGCGATTGCGAGATGGTGGGCGCGGGTATTATCCGGCGGTATTTGCCAGCTGGAAATGATGTGTTGGTGACGTTGAATGATCCGTCAGTACCGGCGCTGGCCAAAGAGATTGGCAATACGCGGTCGGCGGCAGCGGTGGAGCTGTGGCGGGATCATATTGAAGGGGCAGTTGTGGTGATCGGCAATGCACCGACTGCGCTGTTTCATCTGCTGGAACTGTTGGATGACGGCTGGCCGAAGCCCGCCGTGATACTGGGCTTCCCTGTCGGGTTTGTCGGTGCGGCCGAGAGCAAGGCGGAACTGGCCGGTGATTCGCGTGGTTGTGAATTTGTCGCCCTGCGCGGGCGGCGAGGAGGGTCGGCGATGGCTTCGGCGGCGGTGAATGCCCTGGCGGCGGGATTGCCCGAGGTGGGGGCGTGAAGAGATTCTATGCCTCCGGCGGGGATATTTGCGGAACAAAGATGGAGGGTGCGGAATGAAACCCTGGTTGCATATTGTCGGGATTGGTGAAGACGGGCTGGACGGGTTGACGCCCGCGACCCGCGCTGTGGTCGAGGCCGCCGAGGTAATTGTCGGCGGGATGCGGCATCATGCGTTGGCGGGTCTGTCAGGGGCTGAGCGGGTCAGTTGGCCTTCGCCCTTTGATGCGTTGATCGACACGTTGAAGGCCAATCGCGGCAAGCGGGTGGTGGTTTTGGCATCAGGTGATCCATTGTGGTATTCTGTTGGCGCCAAGATCGGGCGCAAGATTGACCTATCCGAGGTGGTTTACCACCCGCAGGTCGGTGCGTTTCAACTGGCGGCGGCGCGGATGGGCTGGTCTATGGCGGATCTGGAAACGCTGACTGTGCATGGGCGTCCGGTCGAGCAGATGATTGCCTATATCCAGCCGGACCAGCGGCTGTTGATCCTGACCACGGGCGAGGAAACACCGGCGCAGATTGCCGCGTTTCTGACCGAACGGGGGTTTGGCAAAAGCCGGATGACGGTGCTGGCGCATATGGGTGGCGAGGACGAGGCGCGGTTTGACGGGGTGGCCGAAAGCTGGGCCCATGTGGTGCCGCCGTTCAACACATTGGCGGTGGAATGTGTGGCTGCGCCCGATGCGGCGTTGTTGCCACGGGTGCCGGGGTTGGCGGATGATCTGTTCCAGCATGACGGCACAATGACCAAGCAGGAAGTGCGGGCGGTGACACTGGCGAAACTGATGCCGATGCGCGGGGCGTTGTTGTGGGATATCGGTTGTGGCTGTGGCTCGGTCGCGGTGGAGTGGATGCGCGGCGCGCGCTATGCGCGGGCTGTGGGTATTGAACCGCGGGCGGACCGGCGGGCAATGGCGGCGGCGAATGCGCTGGCGTTGGGGGTGCCGAAACTGGAACTGGTTGACGGCAGGGTGCCCGAGGCATTGGACGGGCTGGACGCACCCGATGCGATATTCATCGGCGGTGGGTTAAGCCGCGAGGTGTTTGCGGCGGCGTGGGAGGCCTTGCGCCCTTTGGGCCGGTTGGTGGCCAATGCGGTGACGCTGGAAAGCGAGGCGGTGCTGATTGCGCTGCATCGGGAATTCGGCGGTGATCTGGTGAAAATCGCGGCAAGCCGGGTGGAGCCATTAGGGCCGTTAAGTGGCTGGAAACCGTTGCGACCGGTGACACAGTGGAGCCTGATCAAGCGATGAGTGGAACCTTGTATGGGATCGGCCTTGGCCCCGGTGATGCGGAACTGATGACGCTGAAGGCGGCGCGGCTGATCAGGTCAGCGCAGGTGGTGGCCTATCCGGCGCTGGCCGGTGGCGATAGCTTTGCACGAAGCATTGCGGCGGAACTGTTGGCCGACGGGGTGCAGGAAATCAGGATCGATGTGCCGATGGTGGTGGATCGGGGGCCTGCACAAGCGGCGTATGACAAGGCCGCAGACGAGATTTCGGCCGTGTTAGAGACTGGTTTGGACGTGGTTGTGCTGTGCGAGGGGGATCCGTTTTTCTATGGGTCATTCATGTATCTGTATGCGCGCCTGTCGGGCCGGTTCACGGTTGAAGTGGTGCCGGGGGTGACGTCGATGACCGCCAGTGCGGCGGCTTTGGGCCTGCCTTTGGCGGCGCGCAACGAGGTGTTGAGCGTGATCCCCGGGCCGCTTGAGGATGACGCGTTGAAGGCGCGGATTGCGGCGGCGGATTCACTGGTGATCATGAAGGTTGGGCGGCATCTGGAGCGTATAAGGCAGGTGATCGACGGTTTGGGCCTGCTGGATCGGGCGCATTATATCGAGCGGGCCTCGCTGGTGCAGGAACGGCGGATGGTGCTGGCGGATGCACCGCAAAATGCGCCGTATTTTTCAATGATACTTATCACAAAGGGGGCCGATCCGTGGCTTTGAAACCTGTTGTAATCTGCCTGTCCCGCGCGGGCGAGGCGGTGGCCCATGATGTGGCGCGGGCGCTGGGCGCCAAGGTGCATGGCCGCGAGGGCCGTGTGGATGTGGCGGATGCGTTTTTCCCCAATGCGCTGGACCATGTGCGCACGCTGTTTGCCAGCGGCACGCCGGTGGTCGGGGTCTGTGCGGCAGGGATATTGATCCGCGCGGTTGCACCTGTGTTGGCGGATAAACGGGTGGAGCCGCCCGTGGTGGCGGTGTCGGACGATGGCGCGGTGGTGGTGCCCCTGCTGGGCGGGCATCGCGGCGCGAACCGGTTGGCGCGACAGATTGCCGAGGCGTTGCAGGCCAAGGCAGCAGTGACCACGGCGGGCGATGTGGCGCTGGGCGTGGCACTGGACGAACCACCAGTGGGCTATCGGTTGGCCAACCCCGAGGATGCCAAGGGTGTGATGATGGCGTTGCTGAACGGTGGCGGCGCACGGCAGGTGGGCGAGGCGATCTTTGATCTGCCGGATAATCCCGATGGTGCGGTGGAACTGGTGGTGAGTGAAGCGCCGTTAGCAGGCTCTGACATGCGGCTTATCTACCATCCGCAGCGGTTTGCACTGGGCGTTGGTTGTGCGCGCGGGGCTGATCCTGAGGAGCTGTGGGAATTGGTTAAGGGTGCGCTGGATCAGGCAGGGATTGCTGCCGGTGCGATTGCCTCGGTCAACACGCTGGACCTGAAGGCGGACGAGCCTGCGATGAACGAATTGGCGCGGCGGCTGGGGGTGCCTTTGCGGTTGTTTACGGCGGCGGAACTGGAGGACGAGGCGGCGCGTTTGGCGAACCCGTCCGAGGTGGTTTTTGCCGAAGTGGGTTGCCACGGGGTTTCCGAAGCGGCGGCTTTGGCGGCGGCGGGCAAGGATGCGAAGCTGGCGGTCGAGAAACGCAAAACGGCGAATTGCACCTGTGCGCTGGCGCGGGCATCAGAGCCTATTACAGGCGAAAAAGGCCGTAAACGCGGGAAACTGTCGATTGTCGGCATCGGGCCGGGGCAGCACAGTTGGCGCACGCCCGAGGCCAGCCAGTTGATTGCGCAGGCCGAGGAACTGGTGGGCTATGGTCTGTATATCGACCTGCTGGGGCCGCTGGCCACGGGCAAGGCGCGTTCGGATTTCCCGCTGGGCGGGGAAGAGGACCGTTGCCGTTATGCGCTGGAGCAAGCGGGCAAGGGGATAAACGTGGCGCTGATCTGTTCCGGCGATGCGGGGATTTATGCGATGGGCGCGCTGGTGTTTGAACTGCTGGACCGTGGGCCGGATGCGCATGGCGTGTCGGATGCGGCGCGGCGGGTCGAAGTTGTCTCGACCCCCGGTGTTTCGGCACTGCAAGGGGCGGCGGCGCGGGCCGGTGCTCCGCTGGGCCATGATTTCTGCGCGATTTCCCTGTCCGATCTGCTGACCCCGCGCGAGGATATTATCAAACGCCTGAAGGCTGCGGCCGAAGGGGATTTCGTGATTGCGTTCTACAATCCGGTGTCCAAACGGCGGCGCACTTTGCTGGCCGAGGCGCGGGACATTCTGTTGAAACATCGCCCCGCCGATACGCCAGTGATGTTGGCCAGTTCGCTGGGCCGTCCCGAGGAACATATCCGGTATCGCAATCTGGCGGATTTGCAGGTGGACGAGGTGGATATGCTGACGGTGGTTCTGGTTGGCTCCAGCCATTCGCGACTGGCGCAACTGGGCGAAGGCCCGCGGATGTTTACCCCGCGCGGCTATGCGCGTAAAATTGATGGAGATTTGGCATGACGGTCTATTTTATTGGCGCGGGGCCGGGCGATCCCGAACTGCTGACGCTCAAGGCGCAGCGGTTGATTGCGGCCTGTCCGGTGTGCCTGTTTGCGGGGTCTCTGGTGCCCGAACAGGTGGTTGCGGGGGCGCCCGAAGGGGCGATCGTCAAGGACACGGCGGCGATGACGCTGAATGATACCCACGCCGAAATTCTGGCCGCGCATCAGCGGGGCGAGGATGTGGCGCGGGTGCATTCGGGCGACCCATCGCTATACGGTGCGATTGCCGAACAAATCCGGCGGTTGCGGGCCGATGACATCCCTTACGAAATCATCCCCGGCGTGCCGGCCTATGCGGCGGCGGCGGCGGCTTTGGGGCAGGAGCTGACCATCCCCGAAGTGGCGCAATCCATTGTTCTGACGCGGGTTTCCATGCAATCCACGTCGATGCCCGAAGGTGAGACACTGGAAAATTTCGCCCGCACCGGTGCCACATTGGCGATCCATCTGGGCGTGCGCAACATGCGCGAGATCGAGCGCGTTCTGGTGCCCCACTACGGGCCGGATTGCCCTGTGGTCGTGGCCTATCGCGTGGGCTGGCCGGACGAGATGATTCTGCGCGGCACTCTGACGGATATTCGCAAAAAAGTGCGGGTGGAAAAGATCACGCGCACGGCGCTTATTCTGGTTGGTCCGGCGCTGGGCGAGGTGCGGGAATTCAAGGACTCTGCGCTGTATGATCCTGATAAGCCACATGTTTTACGCCCTGTGGTCGGGGTTGATCTGGTCGAGGATCACAACACCTGATCCACATTGTCGCAAATTCTTAACTTGACCTTTACCAACGCCGTGGCAAGGTAGGGGCAGGAAACTGGATGGGCGAAGGATGTTTGAATTTCTGCCAAAAGAAGTGCGCGAAGGGCTGGAAGCGGCCCGCAAGCGCGATTTGAAACGCAAAAGTCGTCTGCGGGTGCATACCGATGACGAGATTTTTCCCGTGCTGCGGTTCTGGGAAACCGGCTTTGCGCTGAACGCGGAAAATGCGCCGCATCTGCGCGGGCTGGTCGATCTGTATGACGGATCGCGGCATCTGTATCAGTGCCTGATTGTTGCCTCGGAAGAGGAGAACGGCCAGATGGTGTACGAATTCAAACGCAGCACCGTTGCCAAGGACAAGGCACCGCTGGATTTCGTGCGCGATGTAAATGCGCCGATTGCGCTGCTGGGAAATTAGGTGCGATCCGAAAAGTGGGAACCGGTTTTCGGACCCAATTGCGCCAATCCTCAATCAGCGTCTGATTTCCACCGTGGTTCCAGTCGCAACAACGCGCCATAGTTCCTCAATTTCTGTATCTGAAACGGCAATACAACCTGCCGTCCAATCCGTCGGGATGGTTGCGAGTTTTCCGAATCCATTGGGCTGTCCGTGGATGAATATATCGCCACCGGGGTCAACCCCTGCGGCCCGTGCACGGGCGATGTCGTTTGCTTGTGGATAATCAATGCCCAGTGACAGGTGATATTTGCTGTTCGGATTGCGGCGGGTGATAGTGAACATCCCTTCGGGGGTTTTGCCATCGCCTTGTTGTACTTTGTCACCATCGGGGGCAAAGCCAAGGGCGATTTTATAGGTTCGCACCGCTTGGCCGTCGCGGAATACGGTCAGGCGACGGGCGGATTTTTCGATCAGGATATGGTCGAT
>WGBJ01000516.1 GCA_015494385.1 Marinosulfonomonas sp. | reverse complement strand
ATCTGGGTTGGCGATGCCGGTGCGGATTCCGAAATCAAGCCGCTGGTCAAGGTCGAGGATGCGCAATACACCCTGCAGCCCGGCAAAATGGGCACCATGACAGCCAACCGCAAATGGGCCTTTGCCGACAAGGCCAAAGCCGAAGCGACCGGCGCCCAGCTGATCAACTTCGAGGAAGCACTGGTTGCCGCCTACAAGGATCAGGCGATGGATACCATCATGATCCGCAAGCGCCGCGCTGAAAAGCGGGCGCATATGGCGCAGAAAATGCAGGAAGGCAACTAAGCAGCCACGCTGTTTTTTACCTCTGACAAAAAGGGCGCCGGCCATTTGGGTCGGCGCCCGCCCCTCCCCAAGTCTAAAACGTTTTTCCAAAAGGTCCGCCCATGTGCAACCATCATAAATCCCCGACCCGCCGCCATTTGCTGCAACTGGGTGCCAGCGCGATGTTGATGCTGCCTGCGCTGCCCTCTTTGGCCACGGAAAAGCCGGGCGTTGCCCCGGTTATCGACCTACCCAAACCCGGCCCGCGCGACCGTTGCCCGGTCTGTGGCATGTTCCCCGAAAGATACCCCGACTGGGTGGCAACCGTGTTGTTCGAGGACGGCCATGCCGACCATTTCGACGGGGCCAAGGATTTCTTCAAATACCTCTATGACATGCCCAAATTCGCCAGCGGCCGCAAACGCGAACAGATCACCGGCATGGGTGTCACCGGCTATTACGCCGCCGAAATGATTGACGCGCAACAGGCGCTTTATGTGATCGGCTCGGATGTGCTGGGGCCGATGGGTCATGAACTGGTGCCGCACCCCGATATGTATGACGCCGAGGCCTTTATGCGCGATCACGCCGCCGTCAAAATCGTCCGTTTCGAGGACACCAGCATGGAAATGATGCTGGGCCTTGATGAAGGCAAATTTGATTGGGGATGAGCATCCGCCCCTCCAGTCTGATGATCGGCACTTTGTTGCTGCTGGGCGCGGCGGTGCTGGCCCTGTTTGTGCATGCCTACAGCAGCACCGATAACGGGCTGGCGGCGCGCGCACGGCTGGTGGGGCAGTTGGGCCTGACCGATCTGGCCCTGTTCACCGAGGCCCGCTATACCCGCCACCCGTCACAAGCGGATCTTCATTCCGCCTTTCAGGATCACCCGATGTCGCTGGACCATTTCCCGTCGGGATCGCTGGTTTCGCCACCCCGTCATAATTTTGCGCCACGCACCGGAGTGCAACAATGAACACATCCTTTGCCCGTCAAAGATACCTGATGGATTTCACCCTGCATTCGATGTTGCGCCGCAAGGGGCGCAACCTTGTGCTGTTTACGGTTTACTGTCTGGTGATTTTCATTCTGGCCTCGGTGATGTTTTTCGGACAGGCCATCCGGCAAGAGGCCAAAACCGTTCTGGCCGACGCACCCGAGGCCACGGTGCAAAATCTGGTGATGGGGCGGCACGCCCTGATCAATGCCAAATGGGTGCCGGTTTTGCAGAATGTCCGCGGGGTGCGTCATGCCGAAGGGCGGTTGTGGGGCTATTATTACGACACGGTGAACGGCGCCAATTACACGGTGATGGTGCCCCCTTCCAAGGACGCCGAACACCAGTTGCAGCCCGGCGAAGTTATCATCGGCCCGGGGATTGTGGCCAACCGCAGCCTGATCCGCGACAAATATCTGTTTCTGCGCGCCAACTACGGCGAGATTTTCCGCCTGAAGGTCAAAGACAGGTTGTCGTCGGATTCGGCATTGGTCAGCGCCGATTTGCTGCTGATGTCGGAACCCGATTTTCGCAAGTTTTTCCAACTGCCCGATAATGTGTTTACCGACATCGGCCTGACCATCCGTAACGAGCGTGAAATCCCCACCATCATCGGCAAAATCGGTGTGCGGGTGCCCGGGTCACGGGTTGTGACCCGCTCGGACATTCTGCGCACCTATCAGTCGATCTTTTCCTGGCGCGAAGGGTTGCTTTTGGCCCTGCTGGGTGCCTCGATCGTTGCCTTTGTGATCTTTGCCTTTGACAAGGCCGCCGGACTGTCCGGCGAGGAACGTCGTGAAATCGGCATCCTGAAAGCGATCGGCTGGGAAACCTCAGATGTGCTGGCGATGAAGTTCTGGGAAGGCGCGCTGGTGTCGGCGGGGGCGTTTTTGCTGGGGCTGGTGCTGGCCTATGGGCATGTGTTTTTCTTTCAGGCCGGATTGCTGGAACAGGTTCTTAAGGGCTGGGCCGTGATCTATCCCGATTTTCACCTGAAACCGCATATCGAGGTGCTGCAGGTGGTGACTTTAGCGTTTTTTACAGTGGTGCCCTATACCGCGGCGACGATCATTCCGATCTGGCGCGCGGCGGTGACGGACCCGGATGCGGTGATGCGATGATTGAACTTGAGAACGTCAGCAAGGTTTATAACGAGGGCCGCGTGAACGAGGTTTACGCGCTGCGCGAT